>JADFKI010000015.1 GCA_022565015.1 Chloroflexota bacterium | reverse complement strand
CTCCTGGGCGACGCTTCACCTGCTGGAGCTTACTGACAGCCCGTATGTGTTCGCCAATCCGGATCTGGGCAACGTCTACTGGAACTACGACGTGCCCGAAGAGACCAGCGAGGAGTGCATCACGGCCCTGGCCTCCAAGTCCAAGTACTGGCATTGCAAGAGCCTTTACCGCGTTTACGTGCCGGAAATCGACCATTCGTACTACGTCCGCGTGCCCCTGCCAGACGGCGACATAGACTACAGTTTCGCGATCTCGGCCATGGCAGAGGCGGGCTACGACGGCTACTTCGCCATCGAGGGTGCGAATACGGGCGATCAGCTCCACAAGGACAAGATCAGCTTCGACTACGTTAAGGGCATCATGAGGGAATTAGGGGTATAATAGAGGGCCACGAACAGCTCCCAACCGTGACCGTCAATCCCGTGGGTACCACGATTGTATGGGCTATATCTTAATTGATAAGCTAAATTGTAATTCAAGAATTAGATTTCCGGCAACTGATGGTGACTGATTATGCAAGACGTTTTTGACGAGGCCGTCAAACAGCTCCAGGCCAACGAGCCAGTCGTCCTGGCGACCGTCATCAGGACCAAGGGTTCGACGCCCCAGAAGACGGGTGCGAAGCTGCTCGTACGCAAGGATGGGACCGGCGTCGGCACCCTGGGCGGTGGCTGCGTCGAGGGCGACATCTGGTTCGCGGCAAACGAGCTCCTGAAGCGGGGTGGCCCCGCGGAGCACCGCGACTACGAGCTCAACGAGGAACTCGCCGCCGAGGATGGTCTCATATGCGGCGGGACGATGTATTTCCTCATCGACCCGGTTTACAACCCCGATGAGTACCTGGACTACGCAACTGAGATCAAGAACGCCTATGAGGGCGGAAGCCCGGTGGCCTTGGCCAGCCTGATTTTCCCAGGCAAGGGCCAGTCGTCCAAGATCGGCGCGAAGCTGTTCGTGCGCGAGAACGGGACTACCATCGGCACGCTGGGCAGCGAGGACCTGGACGGCCAGGCGATCAAGAAGGCCCATGAGCTAATGGTCCACGGCAAGAACGAGTACGTGACCACGGATGCCGGCGCCGAGTTTTTCATCGAGGCATACACGACGCCCCCCCAGCTGGTGCTATGCGGCGGAGGCCACGTTTCCAGGGCCATCGCGCCTCTGGCCAAGAGCCTGGGGTTCCGGATATTCGTCACCGACGACCGGGAGGAGTTCGCCAACAAGGAGCGGTTCCCCGAGGCGGACCTGACGGTGGTCAAGAAGCCCGAAGATGCGATTCCGGAGCTGCCGATCAATCCAAACACGTTCATTATCGTCGCAACTCGAGGGCATCGCTACGACAACGTCGCCCTGGCTGCGGCGGCAAGAACGACGGCCAGCTACGTAGGCCTGCTGGGAAGCAAGCGGAAGGTCATCCTCATCTATGAGGACCTGCTCAAGATGGGCATTTCCAGGGAACGCATGGAGGAGCTTCGAGCGCCCATCGGCCTGGACATCCACGCCAGGACGCCCGAGGAGATCGCCGTCAGCATCATGGCGGAGATACTCATGTTCCGTCTGGGCGGGACCGGCCAGACGATGAAGCTGGAAGACCGACGCATCGACCACATCGAGGACAAGCTCAAGGAAGCTGCTCCCGTAGCGGACTAGGATGTCCGGCGTCTCGGCAATACTTACCGCTGCCGGCGAGTCCACTCGCATGGGCAGTCCCAAGCCTCTACTGTCCTGGAAGGGCACGACCCTCATGGAGTACCAGGTGCGCTGCCTGCTGGATGCCGGGTGCGCCGAGGTAGTCGTCGTTCTGGGCCACGCCGCGGAGATGGTCGAGCCCCATGTTGTTGGTGAGCACGTCCGGCATGTCCTGAATCCCCTATACAGGCAGGGCAAGACGACATCCATCAAGGCCGGGCTCGGGGCGATCAGCGACGACGCCGATGGAATTCTTCTGCTTGCCGTGGACCAGCCTCGCACCGCCGCGATCATCGCCGAGGTCCTGAAGGCTCATAACGCCCATCGTCCGGCGATAACATCGCCCAGATACGAAGGGCACGGCGGGCATCCCCTGGTGTTCGACGCATCGCTGAGGCATGAGCTGGAGGCGATTTCCGAAGGGGAGCAGGGCATTCGGCAGGTGTTCGACGCGCACCGCGACGAGGTCTATGAAGCGCCCATCGACGACCCTATGTTGAGGCTGGACCTGAACACCCGTGAGGCCTACGAAGAGGCGAGGCAGAGGTACGGGGCGTAACGACTACACACCCGGGCACAATAATCTCACTAAGAGCCTATCCAAAAACTGCCGCGAATGGTTCGACAAGCTCTCCGCTTCTGCGGAGAGCACTGTCGAAGGACCGTAAGACGTCGAAATGAGGTTTTCGGATAGGCTCTTAGCTGGACTTTGTACAAAGATGTCTCCTAAATTTGAGGGCATTCGAACGGGTTTATTATGGTGCCTTCGCTCTGCCGCATAAACACCTATCTCATCGTTCAAGGACTTTCCGCACCCGCCCTGCAAACTCGACATGCAAAAAGTCTGCCGATTACTGACCATCAGCTATACGCCTTCGTGTTGAGGCGCAATCGGAATGTACAAAGTCGAGCTAAGAAGTGGGCTCGCCTATCCGTTCCACGCCGACCATGCTTCTTCGAGACGGGCCCGGACCCGGTTGTGCTCATCTCCGAGGCGTGCCACCTCGTCCACGTCCTGCCTTGCAGAAGCCTTCTCCAGGTCGCCCTCCAACCCGGCGAGCTGGGCTTCCAGGTCGGCGATGATCTGTTCGTGGTCAGGCGCCTTCTCTTTGGGTTGAGCGGGCGTGTGCACCTGGCTCCGTCTTCTTCTTCCCCGGGCTCTCGACTTCGCTTTCTGGTCTTCCGCCTCTTTCAGTGACTCCTGCCACTCCTCGAAGCCGTAGGGCAGCACCTCCACCGTTCCGTTCTCCGCGATCCACAGCTGGTCTGCCAGAAGCGAAATCAGATGCCTGTCGTGGGACACGAACAGAAGTGCGCCGGAGTAGGCCAGCAGGACTTGCTCCAGGGCCTCTCTGCTGGGTATGTCCAGATGGGTCGTGGGCTCGTCCAGTATCAAGACGTTGGGTTCTTTAATCATCAGGCGGGCGAGGGCCAGTCGGCTTCTCTCTCCGCCACTCAGGTCTGCGACGGACTTGAAGACGTCGTCGCCTCGAAATAGGAACCTGGCCAGATAGCTCCTCGCCTCGGGGACCTCTACGTTCTTCGCATCCATCAAGGCCTCAAGCACATTCATGTGCTCGGGAAGCTCCAGGCTGCCCTGGCTGTAGTAGCCCGGCTTGACGTTGTGGCCGAGGATGACCGAGCCTGAGATGGGCGCCGACTCACCTAAGAACGTCTTGACCAGGGTTGTCTTTCCGATGCCGTTGGGCCCCACGATCGCCGCACGGGAGCCGCGTTGGAGATTGACGTCGGGCAGAGCAAGCAGAGTCGTCGACTCAGTCCCATCCCGGAACCCGATCTTCAGGTCCTGGGTCCTGAGCACGTTCAGACCCGTCCTTTCGGCCTCTAACCCGCCGATGCTCACGGTGTGCTCTTCGGTAGGTCTCTCAAGGCGCTCCATGCGACTGAGTCTGGTGGCGCGACCCCTGGCCTCTCTCGATCGTTGCCCCGCGTGGTAGCGGGCGATGAAGTCTTCCTCTTTGGCGACAACCTCCTGCTGGCGTTCGTACTCGACTCGCTGCCTGGTCATCTGTTCGTCCTTGAGGACTCGGTACTTGGAGTAGCTGCTTCGAAATACCTGAAGCTTTCCCCGTTCCAGCTCCCATATCTGCGTGGCGACCTTGTCCAGGAAGTAGCGGTCATGCGACACGACCACGAAGGCGTGAGAATACTTAGCTAAAAAGTCCTCGAGCCAGGCCAGGCCCTTGAAATCCAGGTAGTTCGTCGGCTCGTCCATGACCAGCAATTCGGGGTCCGCCAGGAGCGCCCTTGCCAGGGCCGCCCTCGTTCGCTCTCCTCCACTGGCGGCGCTCAGCGATGTTTCCAGCGTCGCCTGCGGGAGCCCCACGCCGTCCACGACCCTCTCCATGAGATTCTGGTAGTCGTAGCCGCCCTTGGACTCGTATTCCTGTAGCAGCGATGCGTACCGCCGCTCGACGTTCCTGCGCATCTCCTCGTCGCTGACCTGGATGTCCAGGGCGCTGGTCGCGAGGTCCTCTTCGAGACGAAGCAGGTGCTCGAACGCCTTCATGATCTCGTCGCGAAGCGTTCCTTCACCGGACGCCTCCGCCCTCTGAGGGACATAACCTATGCGCAGGCTGCGTGCCCGTGACACCTTGCCGGCGTTGGGCACGTTCTCGCCGATCAGGAGCCTTAAGAGCGAGGTCTTGCCGCCGCCGTTGGGGCCAACCATGCCAATCCGCGCGCCCTCGTCCACCTGAAGGTTCACGTTGGCGAAAATCTCGACCTCGCCGTAGAGCAGCCTGAGATCCGAGGCTGAAAGAAGAATCAAATGCCTTTCACCTGGTCTGAAACGTAGGCAGGGAGTCTGCCGAACGTGCCGGGCGACATCTAATCGTCGGCGGAGACGGCCTCCCCCCGCCGAGCCTGCGCTGCGGCACTGCTGACCCTGGCGTCGAACCATGCCAGCATTCGCGCGAAATACTCCTCTCGCATCTTTGGGTGGCCGAGGCGCAAGAACATGTGGGAGCAGTCCGGGAAGCGGACGAACTCGACCTCTTTGCCCAATCTCTTCAACGCCACAAAGTACTGCTCGCTCTGCTCAATGGGGCAGCGGGCGTCGGCCTCGCCATGCAACAACAGGACGGGCGTCTCGACATTGGAGACGTACGTAAGCGGCGAATGCTCGACGTATCGGTCCGGCTCGGCCACGCGGGTGCCGCCGATCTGCCTCTCTCCGAATCTAACGCCGATGTCCGAGGTGCCGTAGAAGCTGGAAAGATTTGAGACCGGCGCGCCGATCACCGCCGCGTTGAATCTCGCGTCGTGGCCAATTATCCAGCTGCTCATGAAGCCGCCGTAGCTGTAGCCGGTTATGCCCAGCCGGGATGCATCGATATACGGCCGCTCGCACACCTCATCCACCGCGGCCATGATGTCCTCGCAGTCTCCGCCACCCCAATCACCGAGTACGGCCTTGGCGAAGTCGATGCCGTAGGTCGAAGAGCCTCGCGGGTTCACGGCCAGGACGACGTATCCGTGTGTCGCCAGCACCTGTTGGGTCGGATTGAAGGCGTCGAAGAATACGCCGTGGGGTCCGCCGTGAATATCCAGTATCAGCGGATATTTATTGGCTTCTACAAAGTCGGGCGGGAAATACAGACGGCATTCTATCTCGAATCCGTCCCTGACCAGGGTAAACTTCTCAAGGTTCGCGGGCCGATGCTCCTCGAAGTATGCCCTATTGTAGTCTGTAAGCTGCTTCACGGAGCCGGCCTTCAGGTCGACGAGAGCTATGTTAGCTGATGACCTTGGCGTTATAGACGTTACAGCGCCATAAGAAGACGAATCGTCCAGGGATAGCGTGCCAAACTGGAACCCACCGCCGCCCGCGACTCGACTCATCTCTCCGCCCGAGGCGGGCACGCTGCACAGGTACGATTCGCCCTTGGAGTCGCCGAGAAACAATATGTTGTCGTCCTCCGTCCAACGCAGCTCCGGCGGCGAGATGACCGGAGCGTAGCCCGCGGCAGGTCTCACGGAATCGTCGGTGACCGCGACCGGCGCCGCCCCTTCCTGCAGCACGAAAAGCCTTCCCTGCCAGCCCGCGCCTACCTGCTCATCGTCCGAGCCGATCACTGCAAGCCTCGACCCGTCAGGGGACCACGTCGCCGCGGCCACGCTTTGGAGCCCTTCAGCGACCAGACGTGGCTCCCCTCCCTGGGATGGAATCACATAAAGGTGTTCGCCGTCGGCGACGTCTCGTTCAGCGCCCTTGTCTGAGATGAAAGCAACCCGTGCGCCGTCCGGGGACCACGCGGGGGAGCTGTCCTCGCCTTCTCCGTCCGTCAACTGCTCCGTATTTCCGCTATTCACCTCAACGATAAAAATGTGGCGGAAGGAGTCGCCCCTCCAGCCTATGGTATCGGTGCGGTAGCGTATCCTGCGGACGACTCTTACCCTCGGACCGTCGTCTGTGGAGCCCTCGTCCGGAGTGACGTCGGATACGAAGGCGATCCGACGCGAGTCCGGCGACCATGTTGGCTGCGAGACGCCACCTTCGACCGAGGTCAGCCTTCTCGCCTCTCCGCCGGATGTTGGTATGAGCCAGAGCTGACGATTGCCGTTTTCGTCGGGACGCACGAAAGCCAGGGAGTCGCCATCGGGCGAAAACATGGGAAGCGAGTCCTTCGGGCCGCTGGTGAACTGACTGGACGCGCCGCTTTCGACGTCTCGCATGACGATTATCGAGCTGATTTCCGACGTCTTCCTTTCGGTCTTGGACCGCGTGTATGCGATTTTCCTTCCGTCGGGAGAAAGGGACGGGTCTCCCACGTTTACGAGGTCGTAGACGTGCTGGGGTGTTATAGGGCTCGGCAATTGAAAACTCCTTGATGGACTTCTACCAATTATACGCCAGCTAAATCGGGATTACAGGACTCGCAGTCACCGGCGGCACCTATTGTAGGCCAGGGTCTGCACCTAGGTACTTTCCCCTATTTGTCACCGTGCTTTCACCTGCATATCACCGTGTTTCCACCTAAAAGTTCACACCTATCGCCTATGGTTGTTATGCGCGATGAGTGGATGGGTGTTATCTACATAACTTTTGGTGGTGAGCACTTATGGGCCTGGCAGTAATACTCGGAATAATCGGCATGACGGTCGCCTTCATAATCGGCGTCATGATGCAATTCCCGTATACCAGCGTGACGACGACCTTCGACCCGGCCGACGAGACCTATAGCGTAGAAGCGGTCGAAGAGGCGGGCAGGCTCTTCACGGGCAACTACATGGCCATGGTGGACGACATTACATCTTATATGACAGACCCGGACTACGAGCGTGCCGAGGCGAGGCGGGGCGAGATGTTGGCGCTGGCTAACACACTCGTTCTGGACTTCCAGGCGTTCGAGACCAGGTTAAAAGGGGAGTTGGACAAGGTCCTGGCAGAGCAGGAAGCCCTCGAGGCCTCCATCGAGCCCACCCCGACTCCAACGCCATAACGGAGACGGAGTCCCGCTACACCCCGGCCAAGTCTCGGACGGCGGCAAGCAGGGCGCTGACGTCCCCCGGCGATTCCGCCTCCGCGTAGATCCGCAGAAGGGGCTCCGTTCCGGAAAAGCGGACCAGTGCCCAGTAGCCGCCGGCAAGCACATACCTGAACCCGTCCCTGGTATCAATGCGCTCAACGCTTTTGGCGGCAATTACGTCCGGTTTTGCAGCCTCCAGACGCGAAATTATCGCCTGGCGTTGCGACTCCTCGAACTGCAGGTCCCAACGGTCGTAGAAGTGCGGCCCGACCTTCTCCGTAAGGGTGTCGATGAGCTCGGTGAGGCTCTTGTCCGACTTGACCATCAGGTCCAGGAGCATAAGACCGCTCAGTATGCCGTCTCTCTCAGGAATGTTGCCCTGGAACGCGTATCCCCCGCTCTCCTCACCGGCAATCAGCGCGTTCTCCTCCATCATGACCGGCCCCAGGAACTTGAACCCCACCGGCGTGTCGAATACCGGCACGTCGTAGAGCTCTGCCAGGCGGTCGACCATGCTGGTCATCGTGATGGAGCGAACAAGTGGGCCCTTTCGCTTCAGGACGTCGAGCTGGTGAAAGCAGAGCAGGGCGAAGGTGTGCAGCGTCGTAATGAAATTGCCGTCCTCATCCACGACGCCCAGACGGTCTGCATCGCCGTCCGTGGCAAGGCCGACGTCGGCGGACCGGTCGGGCACGTCTTCCCTTAGCCTCCCCAGATTGTGGGCCAGAGGCTCGGGCTGCGCCATGCCGGGAAAGGCGGGGTTGCGCTCGGCGCGGAGCTCGACAATCCTCGTGGACCCTCCGTCCAGCAGCTTTTTGAAATAACCGGCTCCGGCGCCGTGCATGGAGTCGACGATGATATCCAGACCCGCGTTTCTGATACCGGCAAGGTCTACGAGCGAGGAGATGTGATTGAGGTATGCGGGTTCCGGATCTATATACTCCACCAGGCCCTTGGATACGGCCTCCTCAATGGGCATTCTCTCAGCGATGCCAGCCTCTTCGGCATCGGCGATCAGCTGCTCCAGCTCCTCGACGATCTCCGGCGAAGCGCTGCCGCCGTAGTCGGGTTTGTACTTGAAGCCGTTCCACCCTGCGGGATTGTGGCTCGCGGTGATTACAACACCTCCGCCCGCGTGGAGCGAGACCAGGTTGTAGGCCGCGACGGGAGTCGGGGCCGCCTTATCGCACAGGTAGGTCGCCACGCCGTTTCCGGCGAAGACCTCCGCCACGGCCGCAGCGAAGTGCTCAGACGCGAATCTGGTGTCGTATCCAACCACGACGCCCCGGCTCGCCAGGTCGTGCCGCTTCAGAAGAACGGCGGTCCCTTGCGCGCACAGACGAACGTTATCGAAGGTGTAGTCCTCGGCTATAAGCGCACGCCAGCCGTCGGTACCGAACTTAATTGGCATTGCCGTTTCGCTCCAGGCAGCAAATGATTCCAGCCGATTATGCTATGACGATGCAGTCGCCTCGCTGCCTCCGGCCTCTCCCACAAAGGCCTCCCTACGCAATACGGCCGCCTTGTCGGTGCGCTCCCAGGGCAGAGTCAGATCGTCCCTGCCGAAGTGGCCGTAGGCCGCCGTCTGCTTGTAAATCGGCCGGCGCAGATCCAGGTCTCGAATGATCGCTCCGGGCCTCAAGTCGAAATGCTTATCTATAAGCTCGTTGATCTTCTTATCAGGGACCTTGCCCGAATCGAAGGTCTCAACGGAAATGGATATGGGCGCCGCCAGGCCGATGGCGTAAGAGACCTGGAGCTCACACATGTCCGCCAGGCCGGCTTCCACGATGTTCTTCGCGACGTATCGAGCCGCATATGCCGCCGACCTGTCCACCTTGGTCGGGTCCTTTCCGGAGAATGCGCCGCCGCCGTGGCGCGCGAAGCCGCCGTATGTGTCGACGAGTATCTTTCTGCCCGTGAGCCCCGTGTCGCCCACCGGCCCGCCCGTGACGAAACGCCCGGAAGGGTTGATGATGTACCTGGTGTCCCTGTCTCTGAGCTCCACCGGAATGATCTCTTTAGCCACGTGCTCGATGAGGTCTCGCTCGATTACCGACTGGCTCACCTCCGGGTTGTGCTGGGAGCTAAGAACCACGGTGTGGACCCGCTTGGGCTTGCCGTACTCGTACTCTATCGTTACCTGAGACTTGCCGTCCGGCCGCAGATAGGGCAGGTCGCCGTCCTTTCTCACCTCGGCCATGCGCCTGCACAGCCTATGAGATAGGGCGATGGGCAGGGGCATGAGCTCGGCGGTCTCGTTACAGGCAAAGCCGACCATCATGCCCTGGTCGCCCGCGCCAAGGGAGTCGATATCGTTGCTATCGCTGGCCGTATCGTCGTCCCGGACCTCCAGTGAGCGAGTAACGCCGTGAGATATGTCATGAGATTGCTCATGCACGGAGATAACGATGCCGCACGACTGGTAATCGAAGCCGTATGAAGAATCGATGTAGCCCGCGTCCCTAATGGTCTGCCGGACGATAGTGGAGATGTCGATGTAGGTATCAGTCGTGATCTCGCCCATCACTACTACCAGGCCCGTCGTCACGCAGACCTCGCAGGCGACCCTGGCCATGGGGTCATGCGCGAGAATCGCATCCAGAACGGCGTCCGAGATCTGATCGCAAAGCTTGTCCGGATGCCCTTCGGTTACGGACTCCGACGTAAATAGATATGATGGCGATTCTGTAAAGCTGAAGGCCATTTTGCCCGCTCTCCTTATCCCTGAATTCCTAGTCTCTCGATCTGGTCTTGACGAAGCGCCATGAGATCGGCCTTTCCCTCGGCGATGACCCGACCGTCCTGTCCGCTCAAAGCTCCCAGCACGCTGATTTCTCTTCCTTCGGCTTCAGAGAGCCAGGACGTGGCGACGATAATTTCACCCGTGTGAGCGGGCCTCCGGAACCTCGTCTCCATCCCCCTCATCATGACCTTGATGCCCTGGTAGTAGGGGAAGTTTTCCATCACTTCGTAAAGCAATGATGCGATAATCCCCCCGTGTACTATCCCAGGCCACCCCTGATGGTCGTCTCCGGGCATGAACTCCGTTCGAAGCCGGTCTCCTTCTCTGCGATACTTCAGCCTGAGACCTATGGGGTTCGAGTCCCCGCAGCCGAAGCAGTTCGGATATTTTCTTGGCTCCACCTGTGTCAATCCACTCCCCCAATCATCGCTCTAGCTGGGCGCTGATAAAATCCTTCGACCAGCCCTCTGGCGCCTTTTCGAGTAGGGAAAGGGAAGAAATCTGTATCTGAGGGACACCCTCAGACTCCCGGCAAAGGGGCTTAGCCCCTCTGCACTCCCCATTTTTCATCAGCCTGCTGGATGGCGGTCCCAATCACGTTCCGCCTTCCCAGCTCTCCAGATAGTCTTGCTGCTCCTGGGTAAGCGTGTCGATGGCGATTCCCATGGAAAGCAGCTTCAGCCTTCCGACCTCTTCGTCGATGTCGCGAGGCACGTCGTACACCTGATTTTCCAGCGTGTGGGCGGTCTGAGTCAGATATTCCGCCGTCAGGGCCTGGTCGGCGAAGCTCATGTCCATGACTGCGGAAGGATGGCCCTCCGCCGCAGCCAGGTTTATCAGACGCCCCTCTCCCAGCAAGTAAAGTTTCCGCCCGTCGCTCATCATGTACTCCTCGACGAACTCCCGTGCCGTCTGCTTGGCGTCCGATAGCTCTTCCAGGGCGCCTATGTCGATCTCGACATTGAAGTGACCGCTGTTGGCGATGATGGCGCCGTCTTTCATGACCTCTATGTGCTCGCGGCCCACGGCCTTCATCCCCCCAGTCACCGTGATAAAGATGTCTCCGATCTTGGCGGCCTCAGCCATTGGCATTACGCGGTTGCCGTCCATGGCGGCCTCCAGCGCGCGAATCGGGTCTATCTCGGTGACGATTACCTGCGCGCCCATGCCTCGGGCCCTCATGGAGACTCCCTTGCCGCACCAGCCGTAGCCGCACACCACGACGTTCTTCCCCGCCCAGAGTACGTTGGTCGCCCTTGTGATGCCGTCCAGTGTGCTCTGACCGGTACCGTAGCGATTGTCGAAGAAGTGCTTCGTATCGGCGTCGTTTACGGCTATGATCGGATATCGCAGGCGGCCGGCGTCGGCGAGGCTCCTCAGGCGAATGATGCCCGTCGTCGTCTCCTCCGAGCCACCTATTATCTCCTCCATGGCCTCTGACCGAGTGCTGTGGAGGGTCGCGACGAGGTCCGCGCCGTCGTCCATGGTGATGTTCGGCTTGAAGTCCAGCACCGCGTTCAGGTGCCTGTAGTAAGTATCGTTGTCCTCGCCCTTGACGGCATAGGTAGGTATGCCGTACTCGCTCACCAGGGCGGCGGCTACATCGTCCTGCGTGCTAAGGGGGTTGCTGGCGCAGATCTTAACGTCGGCGCCGCCGTCCCTCAGCGTTAGCATCAGATTCGCGGTCTCCGACGTGACGTGCAAGCAGGCCGCCACCTTGACGCCGTTCAACGGCTTCTCCTTCGAAAAACGCTCGCGTATCTGACGAAGCACCGCCATCTCCCGAGCGGCCCATTTAATTCGGCGAACGCCCTCATGGGCCAACGCGAGGTCCTTTACGTCTCCCTTTTCCGTGCTTGTGGTCAACTTTTCCTCCTAGTAATATGCCGGCCCTCTGAGCCGCCCGAGGCAGACCCCCGGCCGAGGAATATGAAATATCTACTTCCGGTTATTTCGCCAGGGGAGCGATTCCCCATCCTTCAAGGCCGCAAAACGAGACAGGTCCGCGAAGGCCCTGAACCTCTCGTCGATCTCTTCATGGCTGAGAGAGCTGATGCGGTCGGCGCTGAAGCTTTCAACGGCGAAGGAGCCCATGACCGAGCCGAGCACCGCCGCCCTGCGTATGCCTTCTGGTCCCGTATCACCAGTTGACGCAAGGTAGCCCATGAAGCCTCCCGCAAAGCAGTCGCCGGCGCCCGTGGGGTCCACGACCGTCTCAAGCGGAAACGCAGGCGCCACGAATATCGAGCCGCCGCTGAAGACGAGCACCCCGTGCTCACCTCGCTTGACCACGACGGTGGAGGGGCCCATTGCCTTTATTCGTTTGGCGGCCTTGACCAGGTTGACCTCGCCGCCAAAAGTGCGCGCCTCGCCTTCGTCCATGAAGACTACGTCCACCAGCTCCACGATCTTCTTCAGCGACTCATGGTTGCCGTCTATCCAGAAGTTCATGGTGTCCAGGGCTACGACCTTGGGCCGGGACTTCATCTGATTGAGTACGTCGAGCTGAAGACCAGGTTCAATGTTCGCCAGAAAAAGGTAGGGCGACTCGCTGTGCTTCGCCTCTAGCTTTGGCGAGAAATCCGCGAAGACGTTCAGCTGCGTATCCAGCGTCTCCCGGGTATTCACATCCTCGGCGCCGTAGACCCCGGACCAGCGGAACGTCTTTCCGTGACGGCGCTCCAGGCCGGATACGTCCACATCATGCGATTTCAGCAGATCGATGTGCTCGTCCAGGAAGTCGTCGCCAACTACGGCCACAAGGCTTACCGGCGTGAAGTAGCTGCTCGATATGGAAAAGTACATCGCCGAGCCGCCTAGGGCGTCTCCCCTGCTGCCCGCAGTCGTGCTGACGGAGTCATATGCGACCGAGCCAACGACCAAAACGCTCATATCTCTATTAGCTGCTCCGTATCTGAAGTGGGACCGACAAGACCTTTCCGAAGCCTTCCTGATATTCAAAAGGTATCCAGTTTTTACATATCCGAACCGTAGCTGGTCGGGTTGCCCTTATCGATCCACGCCTGAGTGCCCTCTTCGATGTTGTACAGCTTGTCCTGCTCATAGCCCATCGCCGCCGCCATCTCCGCCGCCAGACCGCTGCGGACCCCCTGGGCGCACACGAAGAGGAGCTTCTTGTCCTTTGGCAGCTCGTCGATCCTGCCAAGCAGATCATCGACCGTGATAAAGAGGGCCTCCTTTATGTGGCCGTCTATATACTCGTCGGGACGACGAACGTCCACGAAGACGACATCATCGTCTCCATACATCTCCGCCGCCTCTTCAATGCTTAGGCGGTAGTAGGGTTCGCCCTGCTCTTGCCTGGGCATGGCCTCACCTCCATGAATTTCAGTCCAGATATTTCCCGACCAAAGGAAAGAGCTTTTCCTTTGCCTCCCGTGGAATCACCTCTCGACTAGTGATGATAGCATCCTTCAACGCGGAGCCGCACGCGCAGTTACGGTCCGAAGGCAGCCTGTTCGCCAACGATCTGATAACAGACTTGGATGTCTCCACGTTCTGCATCAGATTTGCGACGACCAGCGCCACGGAAACATCGTCTTCAGACTGGCTCCAGACATCGTAATCGGTAACCAGCGCCATGATCGCATAGCATATCTCGGCCTCTCTCGCCAGCTTCGCCTCGGGCAGGGCAGTCATGCCTATGATGTCCGCACCCCAGGAGCGATAGAGCTCCGACTCCGCCCTGGTCGAGAACTGGGGACCCTCTATGACGACGTAGGTCCCACCAGCGTGAACGTGCTCGCTATACTCGGCGGCCGCCGCCATCAGGTGCTCGCTCAACTCCGCACAGAAGGGCTCCGCAAGACCCACGTGCACGACCAGCCCGTCGCCAAAAAATGTGGCGACGCGGCTCCCTGTACGGTCGATAATCTGGTCGGGCACCGCGATGTCCAGGGGCCCGATCTCCTCTATCAAGCTGCCGACCGCGCTGATCGATACGATGCGCTCCACCCCAAGCGTCTTGAGGGCGAATATGTTTGCTCTTACCGGCAGCTCCGTGGGGGAAATGCGGTGGCCCCTGCCGTGTCTCGGCAGGAACGCCACGCTTGTTTCTCCAATATTGCCCAGCACGATGTCGTCGCTGGGAAGGCCGAACGGCGTGTCGATGGTGACCTCGCGCCGGTCTGACAGGCCGTCGATGTCGTAGAGCCCCGACCCGCCGATGAAGGCGAGGGTTGCCTCAGCCAAGGGTCCCCTCCGTCGCGTTCTTCAGCGAGATCGTATATGGGCCTTGCGCAACGCCGTTCTCGGTCACGATGGCCGTTACCAGTTCGTGAGGTGTAACGTCGAATGCGGTGTTCAGCACACCGATGCCTTCAGGTACGATGCGCCTTCCGTATATGTGTGTTACCTCCTCGGCCGGGCGCTCCTCGATTGGAATGTCGTCTCCCGACGGCAGGCTCAGGTCAATCGTGCTCGTCGGGGCCGCCACGTAAAAGGGGATGCCGTGCTGCCTGGCGAGCACCGCCAACGAGTAGGTCCCAATCTTGTTGGCGACGTCGCCGTTGGCAGCGATCCTGTCCGCTCCCAGTATGACGGCATGAACCTTGCCACGACGCATGAGCTGACCCGCCGCCGAGTCGGGTATCAAGGTGGAGTCTATTTTTGCCCTGACCAGCTCCCACGCCGTCAGCCTCGCTCCCTGCATGAAGGGCCGCGTCTCGGTGGCGTAGACGTGCGCGATGCGCCCCTGAGACCACGCCGTCCGGATAACACCGAGGGCGGTGCCGAAGCCTCCCGTCGCCAGGGCGCCGGTATTGCAGTGCGTGAGAATGCTCCCGCCTTCCGGCAGAAGCACCGCGCCGAACTCGCCCATGCGGACGTTCGCAGCCTCGTCCTCGTCCTGAATTCTTTTGGCTTCTTCGATGAGCTCCCCTACTACCGCGTCTACTGTGTCGTTGCCGGACACCTTTCGACGCGCCACATCCAGCATGCGGTCGACGGCCCAGGCGAGGTTGACGGCGGTAGGCCGCGCCGCCGCTATCTCTCTGCCGGCCCTTTCAAGCCGGGACATGAAGTCTGCGTCAGCCCTGCCTGCTGTCTCCGCCGCCGCCAACGCCAGTGCATAGGCGCCCGCAACGCCAATGGCAGGCGCACCACGTATCTTCATTTCGCGGACTGCCGCGGCGACGTCACGATAGTCGTCGAAGCGCAGCCACACCTCGTCTAGAGGAAGGAGCGTCTGATCGATTAGCTCCACGCCGCCGTCGACCCAACGAATGGGCCGAAAGCTCGTCTTTTCCGTAGCCTGCGCCAATGTATGCTCCATGTATCTAATAGATACGTCGCCCGGTTGAGGGCAAAAAAAAACCTCTCAGATGAAGAGAAGTTTTTTCGTCTAAAAAAACCACTCTCATCTCTCCCCGATCGATCGGGGTCGGAATTGGCACCGTATTGGTCCGCTTGATGCGGGCCAACCGGTTGCCGGGCTTCACGGGGCCGTTCCCTCTGCCACTCTTGATAAGAGCCGGGTATATTCAGTTGTAAGGTTCTAATAGTCAGATGCTACTATGACGCCGGAATCACTGTCAAGAATATTCTTCCTAATCAATTGAGTTGTGCGTAATCTAGTTGTTGACCTATATGCTCGATTAGCGTAATATCTTTGTATGATAAACATCATTTATATGTCAGTGTTGTGTGCACACTGTGCATAATATAACACAAAATGAATGACAAATAACTCACTAAACTTATGCCCGGAAAGAAAGAAGGTCATGTATGAATAAAGACATTACTAACGAAAGTAAGAGGCACAGACTCAACGTCAATTTCGCGGCTAGCACGTATGAAGCCCTGGAAGAGCTAGCGCGGAAGCAGGGAAAGTCAAAGGCCGAAGTTCTGCGAGATGTTATCGCATTAGCGAAGTACATACAAGATACCCGTGATCAGGGAGGCCATATTCTTGTTGAACGCGAAGGTAAGACGCTCGAGCTCGTACCTCTATGACGATCAGCAGGAGAAATTGAATTGTACAAGTTAGTTACGACTACGAAAGCAAGAACTTCAAAAGCACCCCAGATACGAGCGATCTCGTAGTTTCAGACATCGGTAATTCCATCATTGCTGAAATTGACCTCCCGGGAGTGGAGACCTCGGACGATGGAGGCATTAAGGAAGCTGATATTAACGCCTCCATTGTCACATACGGTCTACCTGATCGAAGAACGCCTTTTACGGGTGAAATTGCCCGCGTAAGTGCCGAACTGTCGCTATTTCAATTAAAAGAATATATCGACAAGGTTCTCGTTTGCTCCGAACTACTGACAGAAGCCCCGAAGGACAGCCAACATAATTTGTTCGAGCAAGGCATGCGAGCACATAATAGGCGGTGCTTTTGGCGCTACCTTATTAATTCGTTCGGCAAAAGATAGCTAAGCGATGAGTACTACACCGGAAGACGACGGCGCCGAGGACGAACAACCTCTTGAAACCATCGATGTCGGCGACCAGCCTTCCGATCCCTCACGACAGCCATTTACACTTCGGGAAAGGGAGCGGCGGCGTGAGTTCGCCCGACAAGACATTGCGCTAATTTTGCTTTTGATATTCGCCGTGACAGCGGTCTGGGTCTTGATAACGGCGCTCATAGGATCAGAACTGGCTTGGAATAACACAAAGGAAGCATTGCAGATCCTTCTACCCGTCGAGGCATCCCTTCTAGGGTCGCCAGTGACCTTCTATTTCGCAACTAGCGATGCTTGGCGAGACCGATGAATAACACGCATTTAGGCTAGCACTTGTTACCGCACGCGCCCGTACCTCGGAAGCGAGCCGCCGATAAGAGGCCGGGCATATTCCACGAACTTATCCGTGACGTAGTATTCGTCCCTAGCCAGAAAATCCTCGGGCATGACCTTGACCTTGCCGCCCACGTCTGCCAGCGGCGCGGTGCCCGTAGTGCAGGCGTAGCCTTCTCCGGGTGACCGCTCCAGCGTGACAATCACATCCGACTCACCGGCGATGGCCGCCTGTACGGCGGCGCGTCCGGCCATCTCGGCCTCCTCGGCGTCGGTCCTCGAGACGCAGGCCATCATCGAGCGTTGTATCGTGCCCGGTTTTTCGTAACGAGCCCGCACACCCAACCGCTTGCTGATCTGAGCGGCCAGGTAACGGCCGGGTCCGTCGTAGTAGGGATGGCCGAAATCATCGACGTACCACGGCTCATCGTCGCCGCCAAGCACGCCGTTCACGCCCCTGGTGTTCTCGGCGATGACGGCGACCGCAAAGCCGTAACGGCTGTACGCGTTCTCGATGAGCCCAAGAAACCTGTCCTCGTCTATCGGCACCTCGGGCAGCCCGATCACGTGAGGGGCATCACGTTCGTCGCGCCTGGCAAGCGCGGATGCAGCGGCAAGCCAGCCTGCGTCGCGCCCCATGACCTCGATGATCGTGATTGGCGCCGCGATGCCCATGGATTCTGCGTCGCGCCCCGCGCCCATCGTGGCGAGCGCGATGAAGCGGGCGGCGCTGCCGTAGCCTGGACAGTGGTCCATGAGCACCAGATCGTTGTCTATCGTCTTGGGCACGTTCACGACCGTCAGAGGTTGGCCGGCGCCGGCCGCTGCAAGGGCAAGGCCGTGGCCCGTCTCTGCCGAGTCGTTGCCCCCTATGATGAGCCAGGTCCCGATGCCGTTTTTCTTTAGAACGTCGAGGATTATGGGCACATCGTCTGGTTGGAGCTTGCGTCTGGTGGATCCCAGCGCCGCCGCGGGGGTCTTCGCGACGCGTTCCCACTCCGCCTTCGAGGTCTCGCGCAGGTCCTTCAGGTCGCCTCGAAGAACGCCTTCCATGCCGTGCATGGCCCCGTAAACGTCGCCGAAGGCAGGGCTCGCAAACGCCTCCCGCACCACGCCGTACAGGCTGCGGTTTATGACCGGCGTCGGACCTCCCGACTGCATGACCAGCAGATTTTCATTAGCTTTTTTGGCCATAGAATTACGCTGGAACCACTAGTGAAACAGGGCGATTCGCATCCGCGCCTTTGATGCTATCCCAATTTACGGCCACCGCAGTGAGCCGTCCTCATACACGGCGCGAAGTATGTCGTCGGTGTAGGCGGTCTCGTACTCGAAGGGGCCCGGCAGGGCCTCGAACTCGATTAGCTGCTCATACAGGGCGCGCCACTGGTCGTCGTTCATCCAGCCCATGCCAAGCTCTCGTGTCACCGGACCAGTCGCGTCACGGATCTCGGTCTCGAGCATGAACGCCTGGTGCTCTCGCACCTCGCCCGGCGCGTATTTCAAGACGATGTCCAGGGTCTCTTCGCGATTGTCCATCGCGAACTGGAGCCCCTTCAACGTGGCCTTGAGAAAACGTTCGTACTTTTCGACCTCGTTCCTCAAGTCCTCCTCACGGGTTATGTACGTGAGGCCGAGGCTGGGCACACCGAAGTCCTCCGGGTCCCATACGACCACCTCGAAGCCGAGCCTGCGAATGGTATCGGGCTCGTTGGACTTGAATATGGCGAGTATGTCTACACGCCCTTCGGTCAGCACCCTGGGGTCGAACCCCACGCGGACTTCCTTAATGGTGGAGCGATCGACGCCCTGCGAATCCAGGATGGCCAGATAGTCGGGGGGCTGCGAGAACTTGTAGCCAAATGTGTGCCCCTCCCAGTCGACGGGGCTTCGCATGCCGGAGCTCTCGAGCGCGACGAACCCCTGCTGGCCGCGCTGCCCGAATAGCGCGAAGGCGGTGATGGGCAGGCCGGGGTCGGACCGCCGCTTGAGCACGGACGTCGCATCCGCCGTCGTGACGTCCACGTCGCCAGACATCAAGAGCTGAAGGTGCTCGCCCGATGACGCATGAAGGATCTCGACTTCCAGGCCCTGCTCCTTGAAGTAGCCCTGCTCCTGAGCGACGTACGCCGCCACGAAGGGCAGGTTGGCCTGGGGCTTGAAGCCCGCCATGAACACCATCTTATCGCTCGACTGAGGCGTGCTCGAACACGCAAATGCAGCCATTATCAACAGCGCCGTGAGGGCCATCGAGAGCATCGGGATATTTCTCAGCTTATTCACTTTTCCATCTTGTATATTCGTGAGAAGAGGAGTGGTCTGCATTTAGACTCGGCTGCTCTTGTCTCCCGGCTACGTCGTTATCGACGACTCGTGCCAGAAAAGCAATCGGGACTCCGCGTACCAGGCCGCGATCGTGAGGCCGATGCCTATCACCGCCAGCACTATGATGGCGGCAAAGAGCGTGGGCGTGTCCAGGTTGCTGTGGGCGACTATAATCACGCTGCCGAGTCCCCTGTCGCCGCTGAACCACTCCCCGACGACCGCACCTATCACCGAGAGCGGAAGGGCGATACGAAAGGCGGCAAAGAGGTAGGGCAGGGAGCTGGGAAGCCGTAGCTTCAGGAACACCTCGGTTCTGGACGCGTTCAACGACCGAAAGAAGTCCAGCGTCTCGGCATTCACGGCACGCAGTCCAACCATGGCGTTCACCAGGACCGGAAAGAAGGTGATCAGGCCCGCGATGAGAATCTTGGGGAACGACCCGAAGCCGAACCAGATGACGAAGAGCGGGGCCACGGCGACGATGGGTGTGACCTTGACTACGACCGCCAGCGGAAACAGCGTCCGCTCCATCACTCTTGAATAGGCCATCACTACGGCGCCGGTGAATGCAACGAGGGACCCCAGCCCGAATCCCGCCAGGCTCTCTCCCAGCGTGATGCCGCCGTGATGGAGGAAGAATCCGATATCGCCGGCGAGCCTGCCGAACACCAGCGAGGGTCTTGGAACGAGGTATGTGGCAACGTCGTAGAGCCTCAGCCAGACCTCTAGCGCTAGACTCAGACCGACCAGCGCCAGGACAGGAGGCAGCACGAAGAGCCACCAGCGGGACGCTCTCGACAGGGGACTTGCCCTTCTTCCGATGCGCCCGGCGCCCAACTCTTCAACGGCGGCATCTCTACTAGCTAACCTGTGCTCCAACAGCGCCTTCCCTGAGGGCATTCTTGATGCGAAACGTGTAGTCGAGAAACTGCTCCGAGCGTTCCTGGGCCTCCAAGCGTGGCCGGGGTAGGTCAATGCTGAAATCGTCGATTATCGTGCCCGGCTGTGACGACATCACGAGCACCCTGTCGGAAAGCAACACAGCCTCGGTAATGCCGTGCGTGACGAACAACACCGTCTTGGGAGAACGCTCCCAGAGGTCCAGAAGCTCATACATCATGCTCGCGCGGGTAATCTCGTCGAGGGCGCCAAAGGGCTCGTCCATGAGCAGCACTTCGGGGTCCGTCACCATCGCCCTCGCCATGGCAACCCTCTGCCTCATGCCTCCGGACAGCTCATGAGGATAAAAGTCCTGGAATTTCTCCAGCTCTACCGCCTCCAGGACCTGGTTGACCTTTAATATGTCGTCGTCCCGGCTGCCGCCATTAAGCTCCAATGACAGCCTTACGTTGCCGAAGACATTGCGCCAGGGCAGCAGCGACGCGTCCTGAAAGACGAACCCGACAGCCTTTCGGCGCAGGGCCTCCGACGGAGGCCGGCCATTTATTTCGACCCGTCCGCTCGTTGGTTCGAGGAGTCCGCCCAGGGCTCGGAGCAGAGTGGTCTTGCCGCACCCGCTGGGCCCTATCAAGGAAACAAAGCTGCCGCGGCCCACCTCCAGGCTCACGTTGATCAGCGCATGCAGACGCCGGTCGCGGGCTTCGTATGTGTGACAGACTTCGCTTGCGGTAATGGCCGCCTGCACTGTATCTTGGCTGCTCATCGTCATGGTTGTTAATACTAGCACAGCGCCTGCCAAACCAATATGAAACGCCACTTGGCGATTGTTCGTCGAATGTTGACAGCCGACGGGGGCGAGTGCAATAATATTCGGAAATTGGTCAGACCACCTGACACCTTTGCTCTTTTTAGGAGCAGTAGGCCTTTGCTCAAAGCTGTCAAAAGAACACGTATTCCCGAGGAGATCGTAAGCCAGGTCCTGCAGCTTGTACGTGAAGGCGCGCTCAAGCCCGGCGGCCGCCTGCCTCCCGAACGCGAGCTCGCTCAGCAGCTGAACGTCAGCCGTGCCTCCGTCAGGGAGGCCATGCGGCTCATGGACATACAGGGCCTCGTGATAATCCGGCCGGGTTCGGGGACCTTCATCACCGAGGACACGGTCGAGGTAATCGTTCAGGCCTTTTCCTCGCTACTTTCGGGACCTGTGAGCCCCGCAAGCGACATCTTTGAAATGCGGTTGATACTGGAGCCGCAGGTCGTCTCCCTCGCGGCGGAGCGGGCCAGCGATGCCGATATCCGGCGAATGGAGGAGATCCTGATACAACAGGAGGTGGACATCTCCAACGGCGGCACCGGCGTGGAGTTCGACAGCGAGTTCCACTTCGCCATCGCCCAGGCAACGAAGAACTCGGCGCTGATCGCGGTGACGCAGGCCATGTCAGACCTGCTCAGTCAGAGCAGGGATTCGACGCTTCTGTCGCCGGAGCGCTCGAAACAGTCCCTGCAGTCCCACCGGCGGATCCTCGAGACGATCAAGAACCGGCAGTCCAAGGCCGCTGAAGAGGCAATGCACCGGCATATCGCCGACATCGACCGCAGAGTCCACAACCTGTCGTCCCACAAGGGCAAGGAAGACCGAGTAGTGAGTCTATCGAGGAATTCATATGAATAGTAGGGAGCAGACCCCAGGGAGGTGCTTATGGCTGTAACCGCTGTCGAAGTCATCTATCGAGGGATTTTCCAGAAATCGTTGTCCCGGAATATCTGCCGCACGATCGTTCTCGCCGCGCGCAAAGAGGGCAAGATCGGCACGGCGTTCGGCCGCTACGGCGACTCTCCCGAGCGCAACGGCATCCCCGCGAAATACTTTGCGGTCATTGCCGATGAAGATGAAGAGCTGCAGGAGACCCTCGCCCAGTACGAGCCGAAGTCCGTCGACGTAAGCATCGTGGTAGACGACACGCTGTGCAAAGGCGTCGAGTCCTGGGCGTGGTATGGACTCCAGCCCATAAACGAGCTGACAAAAGAGGGCGGCACCCTTCTCGTAACGTCGATGCTATCCTCGGACGACCTGATGGAGGATATTCACGTCAGTGACGTGCCCTACAACCTTGCCATCGTCAAGGGCGCCAAGAGCTTCTCAGGGCTATGGGTTTACAAGGACGACCATACGGATGTGCGCATCCTGGGCGCGCTCGCCAAGGTATGCCCGCAGCTTCTAAAGCTGGAAACCTACATCGATACGATAAAGGAAGAGACGGACGACGACCTGAAGTTGCAGTCGACGGCCCGCTCCTATGACCGAGTCTCCGTCACGCCGGTCGAGCCGGGACAGGGCAATCCAGAAGAGCCATTCAGCTTCGTCAAGCCCGGCTGGGAGGAGATGCAAAACGCGATTGTCGTCAAGGGCATTGAATACGGCACCGGGTTCCGAGGCGGCGAGGAGGGTTTCCAGGCCACCCGTAACGAGTATTTCAAGAAGTATTCCACGCGAACCATGAGGCCCGTAATCAACTTCGAGACCTGCACTAAGTGCACTCTGTGCTGGATACAGTGTCCGGACAGCTGTTTTGATGTGACGCCCGAGGAATTGTACGACGCCGACATGGAAGCCTGTTGCGGCTGCGGCGTCTGCGAGGACGTCTGCCCGGTGCCTGATTGCATAACCATGGTGAACGAGGAGCAGTTCAACGACAACGCGAGCCAATACGACCACTGGAAGAGCGACCGCGACGGCTACATGAAGTGGCTGGAGGAGAAAATCGCCGTGGCCAAGGTAGAGATCGGCGACGCTGGACGCTCTCACGGTTTTCACCAATGGGGCGGCTACGAACAGCAGATAGCGATCACGGGGGTGCAAGATGACGACTGATGTACAGTCCTCTCTTGAGAGAGAGGAGCTAATTAGCGGCTCGGAGGCCATTGCCATAGCATGTGCTCTGGCGGATGTGGACGTCATAACGGCGTACCCTATTCGACCTTACGACACGGTCATGCAGTACGTCTCCAAGCTAGTCGCCAACGGCGAGATGAAGTGCGAATACATCGTCGCCGAGAGCGAGCACTCCCAGTTCGAGATCATAAAGCACGCCTCCGCGGTTGGAGCCAGGGTTTTTTCGGGCTCGAGCGGGGTCGGTTGGTTCTACGCCTTCGAGGCCCTGGCAGTAACCTGCGGGCTCAGGCTACCCATGGTGGCGATGGTCGGCAACCGCGCGTTGGACGACCCGGGCGCCTTCGGCTGCGAGCACAACGACGCGCTGGCGGTCCGCGATCTAGGCTGGATGCTGAACTGGGTCGACACGGCGCAGGAGGCTCTGGACACCGCTTTCATGGCCTGGCGTGTTGCGGAGGACTCTCGCGTTTTTCTTCCGTGTGCCATTAGCACCGACGGTGCCTTTCTGACCCACTCTCAGCAGATCGTGAAGATTCCCGACAAGTCGCTGGTGGACGAGTTTCTTCCTCCTTACGACAGGGGAGACTTGGTCCTCCATCCCGACAATCCGATCACCATCGCGCCACAGGTCAACGAGGACTGGCTGATGGAGATCCGTAGGCAGACCGACGAAGGCATGCGAAATGCCCGTGGAGTTATCCTAGAGGCGCACGCCGACCTCAAGCGAATCTTCGGTCGGGGTGGCGATAATCCGTTCATCGAAGAGTATATGTGCGATGACGCCGAAATAGTCCTGGTCGGCATGGGCACGCTGTCATTGCCGCTCCGCGTAACGGTCAGAAGACTCCGGGAGCAGGGGCGCAAGGTAGGGTTCGTCCGAATAAAGTGGTTCCGACCCTTCCCGACGCAGGACCTCCAGGAGACTCTATCCAGGTTCAAGGCAGTCGGCGTAATCGACCGCGACTATTCGCTGGGAGCGCCCAACTACGCCGGCGTAGTCTATAATGAAGTTAGGTCCGCTCTGTACGACTTGCCCACCCGCATCCCTATCGCCGGTTTCATCGCCGGCCTTGGTGGACGCGAGGTAACGATACCCATGACAATCGAGATGTTCGACCAGGTTCAAAAAGCCGCTGACACCGGCAAGGTCGACGAGCCACTCCAGTGGATTGGCGTACGCAATTAGTCCAAGAATTTTGGGAGGATAACATTTCCATGACCACAACCAACGTTCTTCCTATGATAAAGGGCGTCCACGACACACCGCTGGAGGAGTATTTTACCTCCGGTCACCGCACCTGTCAGGGCTGCGAGTCTGCCCTCGTAATGAAGCTAATGGTGAAGGCCGCGGGTCCGAGAACGATCGTCTTGGGCAGCACCGGCTGCATGTACGTGGCAAACACGACCTATTACTCGACACCCTGGGTGGTGCCGTGGATGCACACGCAGCTGGGTTCGTCCGGCTCTGCCGCCACCGGCACGGCAGCAGGACTCAAGGCCCTCATGAGCAAGGGCAAGATCAAAGAAGAGCCTATCAATGTCATCGCCTTCTGCGGCGACGGGGGCGGAGCCGACATGGGGCTCTCCGCCATATCGGGGGCGCTTTCCCACCAGGGTTATAACCTCTTGATTCTCATGTACGACAATGAGTCCTACGCCAACACGGACATTCAGATATCAGGTTCTTCCCCATGGGGCGCCAACACCACGTTCACCCCGCCTGGTAAGGTCCATCGCATCATGAACCAGCGCTGGAAGAAGAACATGGCGCCGATGATGGCGGTAGGCCACCCAGGCGTCAGGTACGTCGCCACGGGCTGCGCCTCCTATGCGGTCGACATGATGAACAAGGTGCGCAAGGCCCTGAACATCGGCGGACCGACTTTCATACACACCTACGACCCCTGCCCCAAGGGCTGGGACTTCGACCCCATGTACTCCCACGAGGTCGGAATGCTGGCCGTCGAGACGGGCATCTGGGTGCAGTACGAGATCGAAGAGGGCGTCCTGACCCTGAACGGCCCCTCGCGCATGCTGGCGGAGGGCCGACGCAAGCGTAAGCCCGTCTTCGAGTTCCTGAAGAGGCAGGGGAGGTTCGCTCACTTCACGGACGAGGACGTCGACTACTTCCAGTCCCGCATCGACGAGATGTGGGAGAAATGGTGGCTTCCGGGCATCATCCCAATCGCCAAGGAGGGTGGCGACCTCACCATGGGCCCGAGGGAAGTGCTGTAGGCAACACCCATCCTAATGTCAGAGTAGAAAAGGCCCCGACATTTGCCGGGGCCTTTTCGTTCTGGTCGAGGAGTGTGCAGTTCCTATAAGCAGACTAACCACCTCTATTCAATCGGGCTAATAGATCGTCAAGGATCTCCTCACTTTTCAGTGTCCTGCTCCTTGCAGAATCATAGAGCGGCTTCAGAACAGTATCAACTAGTAGGTTTGTACTGCCTCGGGTTGATTCGACTACCGTGCCTTTCTCGTTGAACACTGAGAACACATAGCTCGTGTTGGATGCACCTGAAATCAGAAAACCTGGAGGATCAAAAGCAATTGAAACCGAATAGTCCGGAAAGGCGGTGGAAAACGC
>JADFKI010000198.1 GCA_022565015.1 Chloroflexota bacterium | reverse complement strand
ATCAGGTGATTCGCCTCGCCGCCGAGCTGACCGGCTGGCCCGAGGAAGCGATCGAGTTTCGAGGCGACGATGTAAGGCACGGCGGCACAGGGGAAACCCAAGGTTGGGCCGATCTGCTTGGCCGATCGGGGAGCTCCATAACCGGCAGGGGGCACTACGAGGACAGCGGACACGCGGAGGTAACGTCCTTCACGGCGCAGGTGGCGGAGGTGTCGGTCGACCCCGAGACCGGCGAGATAAAGCTGCTTCGAGTTACCACCGCCCACGACGTCGGGCGCATTCTGAATCCGGTCGGACACCAGGGCCAGATCTACGGCGGCCTCATGCAGGGCATCGGTTACGCCTTGATGGAGGAGCTTCAGATCGAGGACGGGCGGGTCACGAACTTGTCCTTCGGCGAATACAAGATACCGACATCGTTGGACATCCCCGAGGTGAAGACCGTCCTGCTGGAGTCCGACAGCGGCGTCGGGCCATACAACACGAAGGCCATCGGCGAAAACCCCAACGGGCCGATAGCGGCCGCCATCGCCAACGCCATAGCAGACGCGGTCGGCGCTCGAGTCCAAGACCTGCCGCTAACGTCGGAGAAGGTCTATCGCGCGTTGAGAGGAAAGTAGCCGAAGTAGACGCTCTGTTTCGGTGGCCTATTCTCGGAGATATCCAGACCTGCTTTTGCCGGAGGTATTAGATGACAAACGTAACGCCAACCCAGCCGGACGATCATGCGAAAGAGCCGGGAAGTCATATTTACGGCTACAGCTCGCCTGCCGTACAGGCCTACTACGTGGAGCGCGAAGCGGCGGCGGCGGCCGACTTCTTCCTACCGCACCTGAGCCCCGGCATGAGCCTGTTGGACTGCGGCTGTGGCCCCGGAACGATAACGTTCGGCCTGGCCGAGGCGGTGGCTCCCGCGGAGACGATCGGCGTGGACCTCGAGCCCAGCATGATCGGCCGGGCTGAGGCCTTCGCGAAGGAACGCAACGTGCCCAACGTGCGCTTTCAGGTCGCCGATATATTCGAGCTACCCTTTGACGAAGGCTCTTTTGACGTCGTGTACAGCCGTGCGGTACTCGAGCACCTTGGCGAGCCGGTCCAGGCGCTTAAAGAGATGGGAAGGGTCTTGAAGCCCGGCGGCCTTATCGGCGTGGTGAGCAACGACTGGGCGGAGCCCCTCATCTCTCCGTCGAGTGAGGCGGTCAGTCTGTTCTTCGACCTGTTCGAGAGGGGATTCAATCGCAACCGAGGTTCAATGAACCGCGGAAGGCACCTGAAAATCATGATGCTGGAGGCCGGTTTCACTGTCGCCGAATTTTCCGCGTCGTACGGCAACACGGCAGACCCGGAAGCGGTCGCTATTCGCATCGATGCGTACATAGATTGGATTGAAAACCTGCCGCTGTTCGAGCAGGCCGTTGATTTAGGTTGGATTGACCGTCCTTCGCTTGAAAGGATGTGTGCCGAAATGAAGGAGTGGGGTGATCGACCAGATGCATTTATGGCCGTCGCAAGGTGTACGGCCATCGGCCGAAAAAGCTGAACCCGTTCGAATCTCCGGACGGAGCCGACACAACGCCTGGCTGTTTTCCCACATTCACCGTCCCGAACAAATCTGGTAAAATTCTTTAAGATAGTAACTATATTGGCAGTGGTCGTTTAGATACGGGTCTTGTCATTGAGACGCCTGGCAGCCTGGAAGGAGCCTGTCATGTCTAGTCAGTTCGCACAACTACAGGTAGCGCCCTCTGAATCCGAGCTAGTCAACACCTTCATAGACGCCATGTCCCGCGTGTACATCTGGATGACGGGCGGCCTGCTGATAACGGCTGTCGTGGCCGCTTTCGTCGCGAGCTCAGACGAGCTTGCGGCACTCCTTTTCGGCGGCAGCTTCGTATTCTGGGCAATCATCATCGCCCAGTTCGGACTGGTCATCGCCCTCTCCGCCGCGATACACAAGATGTCGCCGACGATGGCCCTGGGCCTGTTCTTCGTATACTCCGGCCTCATGGGCCTCACGATGTCCATCGTGTTCCTTGCCTACGACCTGGGGACCGTCGCCATAGCGTTCGGCGTTACGACCGGGACCTTCGCGGCGCTGTCCATCGTGGGCCTGACGACGAAAAAGGACCTGACGAAATGGGGCCCGTTATTGATGGTCTCCCTCTTCGGGCTGATAATAGCGTCGATCGCCAACATGTTTCTCCAGAGCCCCATGTTCGACTACCTCATCTCCTACCTCGGGGTATTCTTATTCATGGGTCTCACCCTCTATAGCACCAAGTCGATCAAGACGATGACCTTCGAGGCGCTGTCGAACGGCGATGCGCAGGCGGTCAGCCGAATCGGCGTCATCGGGGCATTGCAGCTCTACCTGTCGTTCATCAACCTGTTCCTGTTCATACTGCGCATCGTGGGCGGCCGACGCTAGAAGGCGTCATTTTTCGACGACACGAATAGGGGACCCAGGGGCGATATGCTGCCACGCTCCTGGCGTGGTCTGGCCTCCAGCCGCACCAGACTGTTCGTCGCCTCACTTCGACGAGTGACAGGCGAGTTGCCACGCCTCGCCATAGACAAGCGATTCGCGTCGTCCGATTAATCAGAGGACGATAATTCGCGGCCCCGCGAATTGACAAGCGCGACGGCGGGTGCTACCTTCCGGCCAGCATCAACGATTCAGCGATTAGACCTTGGCTAGCCCTCGGACGACAGCCTATCTCGCAGGCACCCGTATTTTGCTAGACGAGGCCCTCAGGAGGTCCGCATGGTAACCCCGAATCCCGACAAGAGCGCCTGGTGGATTAAGGACGACTACAGCCGTGAGGAGATCGACCAGCTGGTCCAGTGGGGCATCGAGCACTTCTGGACGCAGAACCACCAGATGGCCGACCTTGTCGCACCGGGCGGCTACAACATCATGGTGCGCGGCGAGGACTGCTACGTCTACGACATCGAGGGCAACAAGTACATCGACGCCATGGCGGGCCTGTTCCTCAAGAGCATCGGCCACGGCCACCCGGAGGTAGCTTCCGCCGTAGCCGAGCAGATGTCTACCCTGGCCTACACGAACTCGGGCGCCTATAGCAGCGTACCGGGCATCCTGCTGTCCAAGAAGCTGTCCGAGCTCGCGACCGGAGACCTGAATCGCACCTTCTTCTGCGGCGGCGGTTCCGAGGCCGTGGATATCGCAATGAAGATGGCCCGCCAGTACCAGCACATCTCGGGAAATACCCAGAAGACGAAGATCATATCGCGCAGGGGTCAGTACCACGGCTCGTCCAGGGGGCCGATGAGCGTCGGCTCCGGCGGGCGCAGGGCCTCCGGGATATTCGACACGATGATGATGGCGGGAGTCATGCAGGTGGACCCCCCTTACTGCTACCGATGCCCATGGGGATTCGAGGATAGGACTAACCGGGACTGCTGCATGCAGAGTCCCAGGTCGCTGGAGAACATCATCAAGGGCGAGGGCCCGGAGACGATCGCGGCGTTCATCGCGACGCCCATACCCAGCGGCGCCCAGATTCCCGCCGACGACTACTGGCCGGCCGTGCGGGAGCTCTGCGACAAGTACGAAATCGTGCTCATAGCCGACGAGATCATCTGTGGCTTCGGAAGGCTGGGGACCTGGTTCGGTATGCAGCGCTTCGGCGTCGCCCCGGACATCATGACCATCGCGAAGGCCCTGACGGGCGGAGAGCTTCCCGTCGGCGGCGTGATGGCCACGAAGCAGATCGCCGAGACCTTCGACAACACCGAGGGGAAGGCGGGAGCCTTCCAGCACGGCGTCACCTACGGCGGCCACCCGGTCGTGATGACGGCGGCCCTCAAGAGCCTGGAGATCATGGAACGCGACAACCTAGTGGAGAACTCCGACAAGATGGGCCAATACCTGTACGAGCAGGCGATGTCGGTCTTACAGGAGAACCATCCCTCTGTCGGCTTCGTGGGTGGAGGACTGGGCCTGCTCATGTCCATCGAGATGGTCAAGAACCGCAAGACCAAGGAGCCCTACCCCGGCGGTCCCAATGGCGAATACGCCACGACGTTCACGAACAAGATACGAGGCTACGGTCTGGCGACCCGCGCCGGCGACTCGATCACCTTGTCGCCGCCACTTACTATTACCAAGGAGATCATCGACGACATAATCGGCATCCTGGACATGTCGATGACGGAGATGGAGCAGGAGTTCCCGCCGGATGTCGCCTAGCCTGGAACCGGCATTTCCATCGCGAACGGACGATTCATGAACAGAGCCTGTCAGGTCGTTGCTTAGATGCTGAACGTGCTGGTGATGGCGCCCATTCTGGGCAGCGACCTATCGTTTGTCACCGAGGTCGACCCAGGCGTTAGAGTCCTGGACGGCAACGCCGCCTATTTGGCGGAGCTCGAAGCCGAGGGCCTGCGTCGGCGTGAGAGCCCGCCCGAGCCGAACGCCGCCCCATCCTCGGAGGAGCGCGACGCCCTGTTTGCCCAGGCCGATGTGCTCATCATGAGCCATCCGGTGCTCGGCAACATCGCGTCACGGTCGCCGAGGCTACGCTGGTTCCACCACACGCAGGCCGGCGTTTCAAATCTGTGGCGCTCGGACATATGGGACTCGCAGATAGTTCTCACGTCCAGCAGGGGATATGTTGGGCCTACTTCGATCGCCCAATACGTCATGGCCGGCATCATGTTCTTCGGCCGTGGCCTCTTCAACGCCTATACGGACAAGCGAAACGGCAGACTCGACCGCGGCAGCTATCAGACTATCCCCCTGCACGAAGCCACGGTCGGCATCGTAGGGCTTGGCGGCATAGGCAAGGAGGTAGCCCGTCTTGCCCGACAGTACTCCATGCGTGTTCTAGCCACGCGCCGTTCGGCCACCTCTCCTCAGAACAACGTCGACGGAGTCGACCTGCTTTTGCCCGCGGACCAGCTATTGGAGATGGCGGCCCAGTGCGATTTTCTCGCCGTTTGTACGGCCCTCAGCCACGAGACGGAAAACCTCATCGACAGGGACGTTTTCGATGTCATGAAGCCCTCGGCGGTCCTCATCAATATCTCGCGGGGAGAGATCGTGGATGAGGACGCGCTCATTGAGGCGCTGAGGAGCGGTGGTATTCGCGGCGTCCTGATGGACGTATATCAAGGGGAGCTGGAGGGCAAGCCCCCTCGCGCGGAGCTGATGGAGCTGCCGCAGGCCTTCGTTACGTCCCACATCTCCTCGTCGGACTCCAACTTCGGCCAGTCCGTGCGTGAGCTGTTCCAGGAAAACCTGCGCAGATTCCTGGCTGACGGCCCGCTCTTGAATGTCGTCGACCGTGACCGGGGCTACTAGGCCATTTCAGCCCGGACTACGCGCCGCCGTATAGCCGGTTGAGATTCGAGAATAGCTTGGGATCGAGGTCCCTTCCCTCGAAGGCCGGGTAGTCAAGGCCGTATTTGTGGGCCCTGAACATGGAGTTCGTGTCGTCGCCGGTCCTCGAGTTTGGAAAGAAGAACGGATTGATGTACTCCCACACAATCTGTTTGGTCTTCGTGACTTCAAAGACCCTACCGCTGGGCCCTTCGCAAATCAGGGTGTTCTCGTTGGGAAGGCGCTCCGCTCCGCTGATGTAGCTGGCGTAGAAGGAGTCCAGGGGCGACCCTCGGTACTCCCACTCAATTTCGTCTGTAGCTGGGTTTACTTCAACGACGGTCGAATACGCCGGGCCCCGCGTGCCGTGTGTGTTGTTGTTGAATATCAGCACGTTGCCGTTAGCCAGCATCCTGGCGTCGTGCTGATGTGAGATATGACCGCGTCCCCATTTCCACGTGAACTCCCCAGTCATCGGATCTACGATGGCCACCGTATCGATTCTGCGCAGGCTTATCAGCCACTTGCCGTCGGGCAGAATCCTGAGCGAGTTCGCATGCGTCCATTCCCTGCGTTCTTCCAATGGACAGATCACATCCTCTTCAATATCAAGGTATTCCCACGAGCGCCATTCGCCAAGCACGGCGCCATCCGGAGCTATTTCCGCGACGATGTCGCCAAGCATCTCGGCAGGGTCGCCTTCACGCTTCTCTCCCCCTTTGATGGTGGCCGAAAATTCAGGGGACATACCTTCCCATAAGAGGACCAGAGTGTTCCCATTTCCCAGTCGCGCGTGATCGTGATGAAGGTACGGGTTCACGTATTCCCATACGAGATTGCTCTCCCAGTCTAATTCGACCAGCGCCGAGGAAACTCCCCCCAGGCCTTTGACGGCTTCGACGTTGCCCTTAGACGGCACGCGACACAGCAGATTGCCGTTGGGAAGTAGGTCGGCGTATGTAATACCGCCCGGCCAAAGCCATCGATGACAGACAGCGCCGTCCAGGTCTATCAGCACGGCTTGGTCACCCTGATTGCAGGTCAACAAGACATAGCCCGGATAAATACGTTGTGGGGCGCGATAGATGAGTCCCGTCGGATGGTGAATGGACCAGCCCATATGCTTCTCCCTGGCCGAGATTACGCAGTCGGGATGATAGCCCGACGCGACTCCAATGTCCACCTATCGCCGAATCGTCAGTTATCCAGGCAGTTCGTGCGCCGACATAATCAGCATGTTCAGCAATCTTGGACAAAAACGTGGAGACGAGTCTATAATCAACCTCAAATCGAAGTGAGAATTCCATTTAAAGGAGGTATCGCCATGGCGGAACGTGGAGACGTCATTATCGGGGATGGCAAGGTCCGCTTCGGACTCGAATACCGGGACCTGTTGTCCGACCAGGGCCTTTGCATCCATGTCCTGGGCGAAGACGAAGGCAAGGAGGTCGAGCTGCTGCGGTTCGACTGCTTTGACCACCAGCCGCACTATCATTACGGACCGGAAAAGCGTAACGAGCGGCTGATGCTCGATGCGACCACGGAGGGCAACTCCCTAGACTGGACGCTGATGCAGATTACGAGCAAGCTTCCTGAGATGGTGAGGCGCGCCGGATACGAAGGCCTTGCGGAAGAGATAGCCGACGGAAAGATCGACCTCGCCCTGGACGACCTCAAGGAAACGGCAAGGGACATGGCCTTCAAGGACCGCCGCACCGTCGTCCACAACCGTGGTGACATGGTGATCGAGGCTGGTCCGGTGCGTTTCGGCATAGAGTTTCGTGAGCTCACAAACGATCGCGGCATCGCCATACACGTCATGGGGGATGTCGGAGGCGAGGAGATCGAGCTGTTGACGTTCGACTGCTTCGAGAATGCGCCGCACTACCACTACGGGCCCAGGGCGAAGAACCAGCGCATTTACCTGGACAAGACCGCCCAGCCGGACCCGCTCAGGTGGGCGCTCGACCTGTTCAAAGGGGGCAAGCTCGCCGCGATGCTGGAGCGCGCGGGCTATCGAGACCACGCCGCGGGCCTGAATCCGTCCACGCTCGCTGAAAAACTCACTGAGGTTGAG
>JADFKI010000197.1 GCA_022565015.1 Chloroflexota bacterium | reverse complement strand
ACTCCGCTTCTGCGGAGAGCTTGTCGAACCATCTTTTGAGGAAGTTGCTACGTTACCGAAGCGCATAGTCGCCGCCGTCTGAACGTTCTACCCTGCCGTCCTTCTCGAGCTTGTTCAAATGAGCCCTTATCTGGCTTTTTGCCGTGTTGTGCAGCCCGGCGTGAAGAGCTGGATATATGGCCGAAAACATCTCGTCAATCGTGCTGTTCCCGTCTCTCAGGAGGGCGACGATCTGCTCTTCGCGTTCCAGGCGATGGTCTATCAGCTCCTTGATCTTGGCCTCCGGATTATGGACCATTGGCCCGTGGCCCGGTGCGATGAGGCGGGCGTCGTAGGGCAACAGCTTGCGCATGGATTCGATGTAGTCGGCCATGTCGCCGTGGTCGGGACTGATGACCGTGGTGCTCGAGCCGAGAATCATGTCGCCGGTGAAGAGCACGCCCTGCTCCCGCAGTAATATGCACGTGCTGCCCAGGGTGTGGCCCGGCGTATGTATGAACTCCAGCGTGGCGCCGCCGAGGTCCAGCGTGGCGCCGTCCCCAACAGGCACGCTCACGCCGGCGCCCTTTAGCTCGGCGTCGATGGCTTCCACCTCGACTCTACCCGCGTGAATCGGACCGCCCGTCGACTCGTGAAGCCTCACCGCGCCGCCAATGTGGTCGCCGTGGCGATGCGTGAGGATGATCGCCTTGACCCTTGGGCTGCCTCGCGATTTCCACAGCTCCAGGTAGGCCTGCTGCTCCTCGTCCTTGCCGAAAGCGGTATCTACGAAGGCCACTCCCTGGGACCCCTGGACGAAGTAGACGTTGGGCGTATGGGTAAACCCGTCCATGTATTCGCTTTCGCCGACGGTTATGAGCTCGACCCCTGGAGCGATTTCCATAGTTTTTTCAGCCTCCAGCCGACGCCCTTACCTCAGATGGAAAGGCATCCAATATCTCAATGAGTCCATTCTTATTCACTGAGCGTGGCGATCGCGATGCCGCTCTCGCCTGCCACCGAGTACAGCAGGTAGGTCCTTCCGTTTTCCTCGTAGATGCAAGGGTCCCGGAGCTGCCTTACGGGCTCGCCGATAGCGCCACGCTTGGAGGGCTCGATTGGAAGACCGGCCCCCTCGTAGTCCGTCTCCGGCTCCAGGATTTTTTCAGCAGTGGAAACCTTCCACGTTTGCCAGTCGGAAATCAGATCAATCTCGGACATCAGAATCGATTCAGGCGCCGCGCCTGCTATGGAATAGTAGACCTCCAGCACGCCGCCCCTCAGCCGTAACGCTGAATGGCGCATGTCCGACGGAAATAGCGTCGGGCCCTGCTTGAAGTCGCTCAGGCCGTCGCGCGACCGGTGCATTATTCCGGGCATCCCCAGGCCGTAGTGGAACCCGTCCCACTGGAAAACGCGAAAGTAGGGGCTGCCCAGGACTTCGGGCCGCGCCTTAAAGCTGATTCCATCTCTGGAAATTGCGACCCTGGTTCGCTGGCCTCCCTCGGGCACCGGACTGTGGTAGTACATTCGAATCTCACGGCGGCCTTCATCGACGTGTACGTCGGGAGAGGCCACGTGCTTAATGCCGAAGGACTCCGATAGCTGCAGCGTTCCGGGCTCGTGGGTGCTCCAGGGCCCGGCAAGATCGTCGGCGTACGCGAGCCGGATGTACGTGCCGTCGTGGTCCGCGAAGTAGAGGTGATATCTGCCAAGCGCATTATGTAGCCACTCAGGCGTGCGGATGAGCGATGGCCCGTTGATGTTGGTCCCCATTCGAGAGTCCATGTCGGGCTGGATTATCGGGTTGCCCGAGAAGCGTTGGACTTTCATATAACTTTGATGCTTAATCTCATACTTAAAGACGCCTCTTTGTCCGTGCTTCGACGGGCTCCCCTACGGCAGCGGCACCGTGCAGACACGACGCGATTCCGCGCAGCAGAACCAGATCTCGCCCGCATGCAGGGTCATGCCGTGGACCTCGGGCGCAGGGATGTCGATCTCGTCCAGAATCTCGCCCGTGTCGGGATTCAGCTTGTGAATCTTGCCGATTCCAGTGTCCGCCAGCCACATGCTGCCCTCGTGCATGAACAGCCCATGAGGCCGAGCATCCGGCGAGTCTATGTCTCGTTTCACGGTCATCGTCTTGGGGTCCATGAGGTAGACCTTCTGCGCCGGAGGCACGGCGACCCACATGTTATCGTCGTCGATCCACTCCATTCCGTGGGCGCCGGTAACGCGGGCGTTGGCGGGGTCCTTGGCGAAGGCCACGACGCCCTTGCCGGGCGTATCGTACCTGGCCACCGTGCCGCCGTCGCCGGCGTTGACCTTGAACAGCTCCGTAGAGTACGTCGAGGCGACCCAGATGTGTCCGCCTCCAACGGTGACGCCGCTGGAGTGCTCGGTCTCGGTGGGCAGCTTCTCCATAACCGATCCGTCCTCATATGCGAGCTTGTAGAGATAGTTGTCGGTCTGGTCGATGATCCACACGCCGTCCTCGACCGCCTGCATACCGTTGGGTTGCGGCCCCGGATGCACCCATCTTTCTTGAATTTCCGCCATCATGTCCTCCTGATCGGCCCTGGCAACCGCGAATCGTGCCGCTATTTTAGCGACTCAAGCATGCAAATGGAATCCTGAAACATTTCGATCACTTATTCACACGTAGGTCCGCGAATCTCAGGTGGCCGTCTCAGCTTCCACGCTTTACCCCCTTTATTATTTACATAATGCGTATTAGAATGGCGCTGAATTCCCACGCACCGAAGTGAAAAGAGGAGTCGTTTCGACATGAATCCAGTCACCTTATATGATCTCGAAAAATGGGCCGAGCAGCGTATGCCGCACGATCTATGGGACTTCGTGGATGCGGCCGCCTTCGACGAGATCACGAAGCGAAGAAACAGGACCGCCCTCGACGCCATAACCGTCAATCCTCGCTTTCTGGTGGACGTGTCGGACCGAGACCTATCGACCACGGTGCTGGGCGAGACGATAAGCTTCCCGGTGATGGTCGCCCCGGCGGGAGGACAGCGGCAGGTGCACCCCGAGGGCGAGCGAGCCACCGCGATGGCGGCCGGTGCGGCTGGAACGCTCATGGCGCTGCCGACGAGCTCCGGCTACAGCATCGAGGAGGTCGCCGAGGTGGCCACGGGCCCGCTGTGGTTTCAGCTGTACCACTTCAACGACGAGGTCAGCGAAATCCTCGTCAAGAGGGCCAAGGAGGCCGGATACAAGGCCATCGTGCTGACTGTGGACACCCCTTCGCCAAGCCCCAAGGAGCGCGACGTCAGAAATCAGCTCGTCAGGCGGCCCGACGTCCACTGGGGCAGCCTGCGGGACCGGCCCGACCTCGTGGCCCTGCGCGAGGTCGGCGTGCCGGATGCCGCAGACTGGAACCCGCCAAACTTTTCGGGCCTAACCTACGCGCGGCTGGACTGGCTTCGATCTCTTACGGGGCTGCCGTTGATCGTGAAGGGCATACGCACCGCACGGGACGCCGCGCTATGTGCCGACTACGGCGTGGACGCCGTCATCGTCTCGAATCACGGGGGGAGGCAACTGGACGGCACGACATCCTCGATCGAGAGCCTGCCCGCCATTGCAGAGGCCGTCGGGGATAGGGCGGAGGTCTACATGGACTCCGGCATTCGACGGGGCATGGACGTCGTAAAGGCCTTGTCTTTAGGCGCACGGGCCGTGCTGGTCGGGCGGCCTCTATTCTGGGGCCTGTGCTACAACGGCGCCGACGGCGTGCGCGATATGCTGGAGATTCTACGCACGGAGTTCGACAGGGCCCTGGCGTACTGCGGGGGTGTCACCGTAAAGGACCTCGACCCCAGCGTCGTCAATCTGCCATGTCCTTGCTGGACACACGGTGCCGGAATACACTCATGAGGCGCCTCGAAAAGCGAGGTATCGCACGAGTGGTCCCAGGGCTGTGAAACGGCCCTGATTTCGTCGCCCATGAACGGCGTTTTACGTGGCGTCGTTGCGCTGCACGCGCATTGACAAAATAACGGACGAATGCTACCCTCAGCTAAACTTATCGTGTGTTGTCCGCTTTTTGCTCGATTCAGGGAGGCAAGCATGGCAAAATCCAAGGTATATTTTATGGATGCCCACTCCGAGTCCACGGAGACCAGCCTGGTGGCCAAGATGGTGACGGTATTCGACGCGGCCGGCCTGGACAAGATGATCAAGCCCAACGACGTCGTCGCCATAAAGATCCACTGCGGCGAATGGAACAACACCGCCTACCTGCGGCCGGTATATGCCCGCGCGCTTGCGGACCGCATCAAGGAGCTTGGCGGAAGGCCTTTCGTGTGCGATACGACGACCTCGACCTACTCTCCCTGGGGGTCGCGCTCCACTGAGCTCGACATCTTGCTCACGGCAGAGAGGAACGGCTACACCTCGGCGACCCTGGGCTGCCCCTTCATTTGCGCGGACGGCTTCATCGGCACCAGCGACTTCCGCGTCGACATTCCCGAAGGCTACCTGCTCAAGGAGGCCTACGTCGCTCAGGCTATCGCGGCTGCCGACGTTCTCATCGCCCTGACCCACTTCAAGGGCCACAGCATGGGCGTGATCGGCGGAGCCCTGAAGAACCTCGGGATCGGCGCCCAGTCCAAACGCGGTAAGCTGAATGTACACATGGGAGGCCATCCCAACTACGGTCTCGGCGCGGCAGGCGTCTTCCATCCGGAGGCCTTCAAGGGCAAGGCGAACACACCGGACTGGGAGCTGCTTGAGGACTGCTGCCCGTTCAACCTGTATCACATCAATGATAACGACGAGATAGAGTGGGAACGCGAGAAGTGCACCACATGCCTGGGCTGCTTCGGCGTCATGGGGCCGCGTGGCATTGTCGACATTCCTCCCGTTAACTTCGATGCGGTCGACGTGGCGATTGCCGACGCCTGTCTGGGCGTCGAGAAGGTTGTCGGCCGAGACAAGGTCGGCTACATCAACATGGCCCTGGACATCTCGCCACGTTGTGACTGCGCCAACCACGCCGACGTACCCATCGTCCCGCATCTGGGAGTCTTCGCCAGCACGGACGCGGTGGCCATAGACATGGCGTGCGTCAACAAGGCCAGGGAGTCCGAAGGCATTCCCGGTTCCGCGGCAGAGGTCATGGAGGCCCACCATCCGGGCGACGCCAAGTTCGAGGCCGCGGCGGCCACGTTCCACGGCCAGAGCGAGGTCGCATCGATCAATACAGGTCATGAGATCGGCCTCGGAAGCCGCGACTACGAGCTGGTCAACGTCGAGCCGGGACCCGCGGACCGCTTCCGCTTCCCGTACGACAAGCGGACCAGTAGGCCGCGGTTCATGGAGCGATTCGAGAAATTCCAGCCGTTCCCGTATGACAGGCACGACGGCAAGGGCTTCGCTCGAAACGATGAGGTGGACCTGGAGGCCATGAAGCGCCACTACGAGCTCTCGACAAACGGCCATGTCGAGGTGGAGATAGAGGAGCTTCAGCCCGCCGACGACAACTAGGCAAACGCGAGCTAATGGAGGGACGCCCCGACATATCGGGGCGTCCCTTTTGATTTTGAAGACGTGTCCGTTCTTTTAGCTCTCCCCCTTCGGCAACGGGGAGATTGAGAGGTCCGATGATATCGGACTCCGAAGATATTCCTTATCAGAGTCGGAGGGGTAATCCCGTGGCGCTTAGTCAAGGCTCATGGAAGTAGAGCTGCTCACGGCAGACCCGGCCCATGCGGACGAGCTGGGCCGCATTCTGTTCGAGGCGTACAAGGACATCGCGGACAGGCACCACTTCCCGCCAATCGTTCGCAGTGTCGGAACGTCGCGGCAGAGCATTTCTGCAATGCTCAGGAACCCCGATACCTATGGCGTCACCGCCGTTTTCGACGGCGATATCGTCGGCGGGGCGTTCGTCACGATCAGCGACGAGGTCGCCGGCATCGCGCCGGTGTGCGTCGACGTAACCTTTCAGGGCCGGGGAATCGGCCGGTCAATGATGAAGCGCCTGTTCGATTACGCCCGCACCCACGGATTCTTCAGGATTCGGCTAATCCAGGAGGCCCACAACATGGGCTCGCTCTCGCTATACGCCTCGCTGGGCTTCGAAACACAGGATACGGCGGTCTTCATGGAGGCGGCGCCGCTGGCCGATCCTGAAGGCCTCGTGCGGCCCATGGCCGACTCAGATTTGACGGAGGTCGTAGACCTATGCAAAGGCATCTATAAGGTCGAACGAGGCAACGAGATAAGAAGGTCATTCGAGATCGGCAGGCCGGCCCTGGTGCGTGAACGCGACGGGCGGCTGACGGGCTATTTCATGCCGGCGATGGGTGGACATTCCGTCGCCACAACTCACGAGGACGCCATGGCGCTTATCGGCGAGGCCGGCGTTCGACTTGGCGCAGGGGCCACGTTCCTGTGTCCCCTGAGCGACGGCAGGCTTTTTAGGGAGGCGCTTGCCGCAGGCTGTCGCGCGACCGAGGCGCTAAACCTCATGACGATCGGACCTTACGAGCGGCCCTCCGGCGTCTGGATGCCGTCCGGGCTTTTTTAGATGGGTGACCGTTGCAAGGAGTTTTTAGTCCACGAGCTGACTCTCGGTCCCCGAACTATCAGAGCAACCTGACCGGGCCAACAGGTAATTCATTCGATTATTAGGAATAAAATCAACCTCCCAAGGAGTATCCAGGTTAAGTGACCGCTTCAAACTTGACGGGTCGACTTCATCAGGGTGAAAATAGACCATAACCGTTTCTGGAGGACCATCTGAAAATGCCGGCATCCGGACAAGAGCTACTGGACGAATCAATCGCCAATTGCCAAAAGATAGCCCACGGCCTCGGAGAGCAGAACCAGGGCTGGGAGGCCTCCATCACCGAGATCATTGAAAAGTTCGGCGAGATAAGCGGGACGTTCTTCTTCAAGACGATGCCAAGCGTGCCTGCGACGCGCACGGTCCAACGTGAGTCGGCCGCCTGCCTCGAGGTACGCCAGAGCGAAGACTGGGACAAGTTCGGGCCTGCGATAGACTCCCTCATCAAGAACTCCCAGAGCCTGATCGAGAAGGCCGGCATGAAGGGCGTAACCCTAACGTGAGCGGCCCAGTACTCATAACGGGAGGCGCGGGCAGCGTAGGTCGCCGCATCGTCGACAGGCTCGTCGATGGGGGCAGGAGCGTGCGCATCTTCGACCTGCCGTTCATGGACTTTTCGGGCCTCAAAGACATGCGCGAAATCGAGATCGTCAAGGGCGACATCACAGATGCGGACACCGTTGCCGCCGCCGTATCCGGCGTGAGCGCAGTCATTCATCTCGCGGCGTTGCTGCCGCCCAACAGCGAGCGGGACCGGGAAAAGACCTTTGCGGTAAACGTCGGCGGCACCGAGAACATCATCAAGGCACTGGAAAAAGGCCCGTCCGTCGCCCCGCTGATATTCACCTCGTC
>JADFKI010000196.1 GCA_022565015.1 Chloroflexota bacterium | reverse complement strand
GATATTCGCCGGCGATGTGATTCAGGACCGAAGGGTCCCTTACCTCGGAGACAGCTATCCGGCCTAATGGCCCGACACCGACGACGGGATAGTTGCATTGGATGTGAAACAATTTGTATCGGGGCACGGAGCCATCGGGGACCATGACGGGATCGTAGAATCTCGTGACTTCATACGTGACCTGGTCGAAAACACGCGAGCCTCAATACAAGAAGGGCGGAGTGAGAGCGACGCCTCTGCAACTGTAGTCAATGCTCTGAGCGACAGATACGCCGACTGGGTGGGGTTCGATACTCTGGATGAGAAGGTCAAGGAGGTGTACCGGAAGCTGAAAGTGTGAGCCCAGTCGACAATTCTAGGCCTCACGTTTTCGCCGGTGACAGCCCGCGCTTGCCCCGAATGTGCGTGCGACGTATAATGCGCCCAGCCAATAGCAACGCCTGTACAGGCTTTCAGGAGGAACAATGAGCGATAAGATTGCGAACCTGGCGCCGAATAGAGACCAGCTGGAGCTTTTCCAGAAACTGGCGCCCGACGGCGCGGAGCTGAAGTGGATAGACTCGACTCAGTCGATCGAAGACCAGGCCAGGGAGCTCGACGGAGTCACTTCGGTGATCGTTACGCCTTCCGTGTACACCGTTGAGCTGGCACGGCTGACTCCGAGCGTACGCCTCGTCCAGACAGTCAGCGCGGGGACCAACATGATCGACAAGCTGGCCCTGGGTGAGCTCGGCATCACGGTCTCCAACAACGGCGGCGGCAACGCGATATCGGTAGCCGAGCATACGATGGGTCTGCTGATCAGCACCGTGCGAAAGCTTCAGCTCCAGTTCAACTCGGTGCGGGCCGGGACATGGACGTCCGACATTCGCGCCAAGTGGTACTACCAGGCCAACGAAATAGCCGGAAAGACCGTCGGCATCATCGGTCTGGGACGAATCGGCCACAGGGTCGCCAAGCGGCTCCACGGCTGGGAGTGCGACGTAATCTACAGCGACGTCATCACGCCGCCGGACGAGTTCCTGGAGGGCCTGGACGTCACGTCCGTCTCCAGGGAAGAGCTGCTGCGCACGTCGGACATAATCACGCTGCACGTCCCTCTAAACGCCAGCACTTTCCATATGATCAGCGACGCCGAGTTCGACATGATGAAGCCCACGGCGATTCTAATCAACGCCTGCCGCGGTCCCGTCGTCGACGAGGCGGCCCTGGTCAGGGCCATGCAGGACAAGAAGATCGCGGCGGCCGGCCTGGACGTTACCGAGGTCGAGCCGACTCCCGCGGACAACCCGCTGCTCGAATTCGACAACGTCCTCATCACGCCACACATGGCCTCGTTCGCCCAGGAGGCGACGGAGCGCAGCCGGGGATTCGCCATATACAACGCCGACCGCGTCGCGAAGGGACAGGAGCCGGAATCGGCGGTGCCGCCGGACGGCCTGGCTTAGGGGCTTACAGGTGACAAGATATTACGGCATCGCTGAGCTGGCCATCGTAGTATCCGACATTCATCGCGCCGTCGAGTTCTACGTCGACCTGCTCGGCATGGAGATGACCGACATCGACGTCGGGGAACGCGCCCGCATTGTCAAGATGGGAGATAGGCGCTACCTGGGGCTGTGGGAGCCGGGTGAGTGGAAGAGCGACTTTCTTGCACCGGAGAGAAGCGCGAGCTACTTTGGCAACGAGGTCGCGCCGACCCATCCGGTAATCGCCGTGCACCAGGACGATGTCCAGGATCTGGCCAAGCGACTCCAGGACGCGGGCTATCGTGTCGACGGCCCCATGCCACACGGTGATGGGTCGCTGCACCTCTACGTTTCAGACCCGGATAACCATGCCATCGAGTTCTGGGGTTGGCGGCCGGGGGCGGAGTTGGACTAAGTAACTATCTCAAAACGTTTATCCAGAATGGACTATCCTTCGGCAGACTCTCCGCTGCGGCGGAGTCCGAAGATATTCTGTTTAAGGAGTCGGACAGGGCGAGCGGGCAGGAAGCACCTTCTCCGTTCGTGGTGGGCTTGTCGAACCATCTTTTGAGATAGTTACTAAGAAGCTACCAGCCGATGGCGTAGCAGGCGCGGCGTGGGTCGCCGCCCGTGGCGAGCACTCCCGTCTCCGGGTCGCGGACCGCGATCGTGGCGCCCATGCCGCACGTGGCCGCCGTGACGATCTCGCGGTGTCCCAGGCCTGTCAGGGCGTCCCTGGTGCTGTCCGGGAAGCCCGCCTCCAGCGACACGCGGCCGGGATAGTAGACGTGTGGATAGAACGAGTTGGTCACACCCTCCGTCGCGAACCTGGGCGCCTCGATGGCCTCCTGTGGGTTCATGCCGAAGACCAGAGCGTTCAGCATGAGCTGGATGTTCGCCTGGGCCTGGTGGTCGCCGCCCGGGCATCCCACCGTCATGACGGGCACGCCGTTCTTGGACACGATGTAGTTTATCAGGGTCGTTCGCGGCCGTTTGCCGGGCTCCAGCCTGTTGGGATGCCCGTCGTTGAAGTTGAACATCTCGATTCGAGTGGATGGGCTGCAACCGAGGTCCGGGAAAAACACGGACTTGCCGAACGAGCCGCCGCTGGGTGTCGCGCAGGCCATATTGCCGTCGCGGTCGATCACGGCGATGTGGGTCGTGCCGCCGTCGTCCCCCGATGCTCCGTCGCCGCCGGCGATTACCGGCATCTCCGTGGGCCGGCCTTCCAGCTTGGAGAACCGCCACGGGTCTCCGGCGGAAGGCAGCTCGACATAGGCCATAGCCGCGTCGACAAGCTTGGCCCTCTCGGCAGCGTACTGCTTGTTCAACAGGCCGTCGATCGGCACGGTGACGAAATCGGGGTCGCCGTAGTAGGCCTCGCGGTCTGCGAATGCGAGCTTGATGGCCTCCAGCACCGTGTGTATGTACTGAGGCGAGTTGTGGCCCATGGCCTTCAGGTCAAAGCCCTCCAGAATGCTCAATGCCTGATGGAGGACGATTCCTTGAGTCCAGGTAGACTGGCCGTGAATTTCGTGGCCCATGAAGGTGGTCTTGAGGGGTTCTTCGTACTTGGCCTCGAAGGCGGCCAGGTCCTCCATCGACATGACACCGCCGACGCGCTCGACATTGTCGATGAGCATGCGAGCTATAGTCCCGCCGTAGAACTCGTCGCGCGCGGCCTTGATACCGTTGCCGCGATGGCCCGCAGCGGCGGATTCGGCCTCAACCATCTTCTTCAATGTTGCACCAAGGTTCTTCTGAACGATGAGGCTTCCCGCGGAGAGGGGCTCGCCGTTGTCGTAAAAAATGTCCATGGCTCCCGGCGGAAACTGGTTGAACTGCTCCTTACCCGCCGGGACCTGCAGGCGGCCACGCATGTAATCGTACATTGGAATGCCGTATTGGGCGTAGTGGATGGCGGGCGCGAGCACCTCACCCACGGTCTTCGTGCCGAACCGTTCCAGCATGGACAGGTAGGCCGCCACGACGCCCGGCACGGTGAAGGATAGCGGAGCGTCAGGGCCGGGTCCTGTTGGAATATTTTCGAATCCCTTCGACCGATAGAACTCCACGCTTGCCCTGCCCGGCGCGGTGCCCTGGCCGCTCAGGGACAGCATCTGTCCGCTCTCGGCGTGGTAGAGCATGAACACGCCCTCCGCGGTCAGGGAATAGGCGGCGATGGGCTCGATGACCGCGGCCGCGAACCCGGACGCGACCACGGCGTCGAAGGCGTTGCCTCCGCTCAACAGCATGCGCATGCCGGCCATCGACGTGAGGTAGTGGCCGCTGGAGATCACTCCCTGGGTGCCGTACACGACCGGCCTTCCCGTTTCCGGCCTCGATAGCTCGCTCTGCTCCAGCCTCGATGCGCTCTCTGAACTTGTCACTGTCCCTTTACCTCCACTCTGATCCCTACTGACTGCCGGCCTCGCCGGACCTGGTCCAATACGACTCGAGGTTATCGGCGGGCTGCCATCCCAGGAGACGCTTGGCCTTTTCGTTGCTGAACTTACCATGAGGCAGGTCCGTGAATATGTTGAAGACCTCGCATTTGGACGGCAGGGTCGCCAGATCGACTTCCAGGGCCGGACCGAAGGCCTCACCGGCGTCCATCCACGAGACGTTGAAGGGCGTCAGGTCTTGTCCAAAGTCGGACCCGTCACCGGGGCCCTTGAAGTTATAGAAGAGGAGCGTGAGCGCGTAAACGTCATGCTGCTCCGTAAAGATGCGGCATATCTCCTGGCCCAGCGATTTCGTGAGGCCGTAAAGGTTCGTTCCGGGCTGCGGCGGGACGTCGGGCTTCAGGTCGTAGTCGAACCGCTCGTAGGCCAGTCCTGCGATACAGTAGTGCGGGCCCGTGTTGATGACCCTTCGAATGCCGTGCTTTACGGCTGCGGACATCGCGTTATAGCATCCCCTGGCGTTGACGTCGAAGGCGAGCCTGGGGTCCCAACGCAGCACCGACAGGTTGATAATGGCATCCATCCCTTCGGCCGCATCGGCTACGGCATCTATATCCGAGACATCCACCCTTACGTATTCATGGGGCGTCTCGTCCAGGCCGTTGACGTCGGTCAGCCTGAGCGTGTGCTTTCCTTCGAGGGCCTTGACGACGTAAGGGCCTAGCTGTCCGTTCGCGCCGAGAATCAGTACGTTCATCGCATTGGTGTCGCCTTACCGCCCGGGCCCGTAACCGAGGTCGCTCTGGGCTGCCGCAGTCGAAAATCTCGCGTCGGGCACGTCTGACTGGATGTGGTATATGTTCCACATGCTCTTGGGGGCTCCCGCACCGGCATGTCGGGTTGCCACGCCGTTGAGGCCGATGTCCGCGCTCACGGCCCTCTCGACGGCCTGGATGGCGTCTTTCATATACAGAGACGATGTGCTGGGGCGTTCAAAGGAGACGGTCGACAGCGGACCGAGCCTCAGGCAAAGCACCTGAATCTTGGCCTCGCGGGCGAACTCTCTGCATACGAACTCACCCAGGTGAAAGCCCAATATGACGGGGTCGGTGGTCGGGGTAGGGCGCCACGTTTCGGTAACAGTCATGCTCTCTTCGTACTGGTCCAGGACCGAGAGGGAGCTCAGGAACACGAACCTCGGAACGTTGTTGTCCGATGCCGCCCAGAGCAGGTTATAGGTGTGGCGCATCGCCTGGTCAAGCTGCTCCGAGACGGACGAGTCGACATTCACGAGCCCGCGATGAACTACTACGTCGACACCGTTCATGAGGTCCTTTAGGTCATCGTCGTAGTCGAGGTTGCTCTTTCGGTATTGGACGTTCGAGGGTAAGCCGGACACCTGGTTGGGGTCCGTCAAGGTCACCGCATGCTCTGAGGATAAGGACCTGGCGAGCTCCACGGATAGGCCGCTGTTTCCAGATGTAATAAGGACTTTCAAATATGACCTCGGCACTGCTTTTACTCGCCGGACGCGAGTTTATGGGGCCCCTGCGCCGCTTCCATGAGGAAATCGAGTTTCTTCAGGGCCGGCGGTGGCCTCGGACAGGCATTTGCGCTTTACTATAACCCTTACATTCATGGATATCAATTGCCGCCGCCCCCAGCGAAAAGAGGACCTCAAACGTTTAGCCGTGATTCATGAATTAGTTCTAAGATGTTCCTCAAGGACTTTAATCAGGGGCGGCAGGCCAAAAAGGAATTTGTATGTCAAGGATCGTAGACGTCTCGGAAGAGGCGAGGGTAATCTTAAACAAGTGGTACGACCCGGAGATTCTGGACAACACGCCTGTTCTCCGTGGGTCACTTTTCGGTTGGATATTTGGAGCGTCCGGGCAGCACGCCGTGACGATCAATCGCACTGTTCACCTTACCCGCCATGCGCCGGACCCGGACACACCGGCCGGCATCATGCTCCTCGGCCATGAGCTATTTCATGTGGTCCAACAGACTGAGCTTGGTTGGTGGAGATTTCTCTTCCGCTACATCGTCGGCTGGAGGCCGTCACACGTGTCCAACGGCCGCAGCCATCGCATGGAAAAGCCCGCATATGAGCGCGGGGACCAGGTCTGGTGGGCCATGCAGCCTCCGGACTAGCGCAGGCTTTCGGCGTCGTCCTCCGGCCTGTAGCCCAGATGACTCTCGCCCTCGCTAATGTCCCAGAAGCGCCACGTGTTGTTGGAAACGCCGTAGTAGATTCCGAACTTCAAGTCATCGGGCGCCCGGATGCTCCTGTCGACTAGCTGCACCAGATCATTATGCGTCAGCAGCGTCGCGAACTGGCGAGGCGATTGTGGCCTGCTCTCCCGATTCAGCGTGCCGATTCGCAGACATATGACGGACAGACCGAACTCGTCCGAGAAGTACCTTCCCGCCGCTTCACCGAGCGCCTTCACGATGCCGTAAGGCCCGTCGGGCCGGATAGGCATGGCGGTGGTTATCCGGGGAATGTCGCCGGGGTTGATGCCTTCATATCTCCCCGCGACGATGTCGGCGTAGGGATGATCGTTCTCATACATGCCCGTGACGTGGTTCGAGCTCGCGAAGACGACCCTCTTAAGGCCGGCGTCCCTTGCCGCCTGCAGCGCGTTGTAGGTGCAGCGTATGTTGTTCTCGTAGGCGGTCTCCCAGGCAATGGCATTGTCGGGATCAGACGCCAGGTCGACCACGACGTCCTTGCCCTCGAAAGCGGGCCGGATGCTCTCGAGGTCCGTGGAGTCCGCAACGTGAAGATCGAAGCCGTCTATACCTCGCCGGTCGACGCCGCTAAGCTCATACCTGGCGCTAAAGCCGTCGCGAAGAACGCCGCCTATCAAGCCCGCCGCGCCGGTTATGAGCACCTTTGTCATTACTATCTCTTCCTCTGCGTATTTCGAAATATCTGCCATGTGGGATTATAAGGGACAACTGTTGTAATATTGCCGTAGAGCGGATATCCAATCTGAAGGCCTTCCGTGAGTATTCTGCAACGACGGCAAAGCAATTCTCCGGACGTTTGCAGCAAAGTTGAATGAACGTTTCGATATGGTAACCGATAGCGAGAGGCTTAACCAACACGCCGAGAGACTGGGCCGTCTGGAAGGTATCAATGAGGAGATCAGAAACCGGTTGAATGATTTGAATACACGCCTAAATATGCAGATCGGTCTAACGTTCGCGGTTTGGGCGACGGTTGCGGGAGTGTTGTTGGCAGTGTTACTCAAGAGCTAGGGTCCAATCATGGAGGAGGACGCGCAATGTACGAAATGAAGGTAGTGAATCCCGTCGCCAAGGTGCTGGGTGATGTGAACGCCACGCCCCTGGCGCCGCGGCCGTCGAGCCTCGAGGGCAAGACTATCGGGCTGGTCTGGAACGGGAAGGCCAACGGGGACGTCGCGTTGAAACGGGCCGGGGAGATCCTCCACAATATGGTCCCCAGCGCCACGATAAAGTTCTACAGCGGCGCGTTGCCAACGCCTGCGTTCATCATGGACAAGGCCAAAGAGGAGATTGACGTAGCCA
>JADFKI010000195.1 GCA_022565015.1 Chloroflexota bacterium | reverse complement strand
CATGTCCAGCGTAATAGATCAACAGGTTGTCGTCGTAATTCAAGGTTTCACGCAGTTCATCGAAGGCATCCACGATATCCAGCGCACTGGCATTAAGCATGAGGTTAACCTCGAAGCCATATTCATTCTGTAAGACCGCGGCCACGGCCTTCGCGTCATTCACGGCGGTTTTTAAATTAGGAAGATGTTTGTAATCGTTACTGCCGATGATTAGGGCGTGATAATTGCCGAATTTGATGTCACTAGCCGAAGCGGGCTGGCCGATGGGAATAATGCCCGGTGCCGTCAGTCTCTTCGGCCGAAAATCCTTGGGCCGGAGCCAAACTTCTTGGACCTCTTCCATGCCCGTGGGGAGCCGTGTAACAGCGTATCCTTTGGTAAAACCGTTGTCGCCCTCCGAGACCCGAATGATGAACTCGCCACCCATCACACCTCTGTCAAAATCGATGTAGTCGATCCCGTATCGTCCCTCGGCCTTGATCTTCTTCGGGCCGCCGGCACCCCAACTGCACTTGTAGGGACCGCTGTGCCAGAGAATGTTATTCGAAGAGCGAACAGACAACTCGGAATGGGCGTCGTCACAATTGCTGGGAACGTCCAAAATAATGGTCGGTATGTTTACCCGAAAGCTTACGCCCCGCTTGCCGTCATATTGCGCCCCCGCGCGGAGCGCCCCTCCGGGCACAGTACCTGTGGATTGGACCCACCCATAGAACGTGTTGACCGTGTAGGTGAGTTGGTCCTCGACGCATTGTCGATCATCCCGATTAGCCGCGCAGAAGTCCCAAACGCCAGGACCATTAACTTTGAACATCTCTGCAATGGCTTTGGCAATATCGTCTAGAGCGAACCGTTCCCCAGCCTTGCCACACTCTCCGCCAGCGCATATCTCCACCGCCGATTGCGGATCATAGGCTGGCATCATTGGCGGCGGGGAATCACAACTTGAGAGAAGCCCAACAAGCACCAGAGGCAACCGCCACCCAGGGGCTGGAACCCGCGACTTCAATCACTACAAGCATCACGACGCTAAGCAATGGGGCGTGGGTAGTTGACGCAATTGGAAGTGGCAACCCTGGGAGTGACTTCGTGACAGGAGAACCGGGTCAGACAGAGCGGTTTGACGTAGTGGGCGTCACCGATACCTCCATAGTGACAGGCTGCACCCTACCTTCGGGCAGCTCTACATTGATATGTCCTGGTGGGTTCAGTCAGGTATCGGACAGGGCGGCCAAGGTAAACTTCGCTCCCGTCAGCGGCCCCGACGTATTGGAACGCCTGAGCACTATCCCCATCGAGACCTGGAGCTACAAGCAAGGAGACACATCAGCACGTCACATAGGCCCTATGGCCCAGGACTTCTATGAAGCCTTTGGTTTGGGCGAGGATGACATGCACATAACGACAGTGGACATCGAGGGCGTTGCGCTGGCCGCCATCCAGGGTTTGTACCAGCTGCTTCAGGAGAAGGACGCCCAGATCGTTGCCTTAGAGGACCGGCTGTCGGCGCTGGAGGAGGCGTCCGTGGTGAACTAGGCCTCAGAGAGTCGTATGTTGCACGGCGCAGTGGTCAACAGGTTGCCGCTTTGCGGGAACTTCCTGGTAGGCTAGTCGCGCGTCCGGTGCCGCCAGTCACCCGCTGTCCATGAATCCCTGGCGATGCGTTGCCAGTCGTATGGGTGTAAGCGTCGACGGCTCCGTAGTGGACCAGCAAGCGGTCCGGAAAGGTGTCAACCCACACCGTCAAGCGTGCCGACTTCTTGCGAAGGGACCTTGGCCGTCCTACCAGGTGCGTTGGCTATGACGGGAGTTGGCCACGCTCCAAGGGCTAAAAGAAATCCCAGGCGCCGATCATAGCTTCGACCTCTGAGGACGGTGCCAGATCTCCAAAATATGGTCCAGAGTCTTGAACGGCAGCCACGAATCCAGTTTGATCTGGCCGTCCTTCAACGGCTTGAACTCCAGGTAGAAGGCTGCGGCCGCGGCTATAGTGCCGGCGGACGACACGGCGATCATGTCCAGCGGCGTGTAGCTGAAGAACGCAAACCACTGGATCGCGCCCACGCCGGTCAAAGCCACCAGGACCAGGCTGTTTATGGAGAGCACCCGTATCCTAAGGCCGTGGCTAAAGCTGGAGAGACGGATCTTCCACAGGCCGAAGGACAACCGGTATACCAGTATGTAAAAGGCTGCGAGCCCGATCAGTATCGCGGGCGCTTCGAGCATGGGGTCGTAGCTCTTGGACAGGTCGCCTAAGGGGAGGGAAGTGCGGACCGGGTTGGCGTATACGAGCCACCGTACGTTCTGAACGGCAAGCCAAACGTTGGCGATCGCCAGGCTCGTGATTGCCAGCGACTGGATGCGGACGTTGTCCATGATAAGGCTCCTCTGCTCAGGGCCAAATCCGATTACCTCACCTGCATCGCTTAGTCCCAAGTTTACCTTTATATAATGCTCGCCTGGGTGTTAAATGGGCTTTGACTTCGAGTGCGTAAGAGTGGCCACGGCCACGGCGAGGACGTCAATGGAAACGAGGCTGCGGCTCGTAAACGAAGACGAGCTGGACGAATACGCTAGGGCAGTGACGCGTGGATTCGGACATCACTTTGACGCCAATATATTTGAGTCCTATCGAGCTGCGATCTCCAGCGGACGGGCCCTGGCTGCCTTCGACGGCAGTGACATCGTCGGAACGGTCCTGTCCTACTCGTTGGAGCTGTACGTGCCCGGCGGCATGTTGCCCGCAACGCTGCTCGATTCCGTTACGGTGCAGCCTACACATCGACGGCAAGGCATCCTCACGAAGATGACCGCGTGGTCCATGAAGGACTTCCACGAAAGGGGTGAGGTGCTGTCGTGCCTTGGCGCGTCCGAGAGCGTCATATACGGCCGTTTTGGGTATGGGCCGGCGACTCTGCAGGTGGACTTTACATTGGAGAGGCCTCATACGAAATTCAGCCACTTCCCGGAGGTCGGCGGCAAGCTGAGGTTCGTCGAGAAGCCTGAGGCGAGCAGTCTGTTTCCCGGAATCACCCACCGGGCCTGCTCTGAAAGACCGGGTTACTTGAAGGGCTCCGAAAAGCTGTGGGACCTGTATTTTGCCGACCCGGAGCCTTATAGGGAGAGTGCAAGCGCCCTCTTCATGGTGGTGTACGAAGAGGATGGGCGGCCCGAAGGCTACGTGACGTACAGGGTCCGAGAGGGTAGAGTTATCGTTCACGAGCTGATGCCGGCCACCAGAGAGGCTCACGCCGCCCTGTGGCGCTACTGCTTCGGCATCGATCTGATGCACACGACTCACGCGCCAAAACGGCCGCTGGACGACCCACTGCCCTGGATGCTGGCCGACCCGCGAAGGCTTCGACAGTCGGTGCGCGACGACCTGTGGCTTCGGCTGGTCGATGTTCGAGAGGCGCTCGCTCGGAGGACCTACTCCAGTGAGGGCCGCCTTGTGCTCGAGATAAGCGACGCGTTTTGCCCGTGGAACGAGGGACGCTACGTGCTCGAAGGCGGGCCCGACGGGGCCGACTGCAGGCCGACGAGCTCGGAGCCGGACCTGGTTCTGTCTGCGGGAGACCTGGCGGCGGGCTACCTTGGCGCGATATCCTTCACCAACCTCTGCATCGCGGGCCGGGCAGAGGAGCGGAGGAAGGGTGCGCTGGAGGTCGCAGACGCCATGTTCCGCTCGTCCCAAGCGCCGTGGTGGCCCAACGATTTCTAACGCTTGCAGGCCCTTGACCGACCCTTGGTGCGGCGCTAGAATAATTCTAATTCGGATAACTATGTGAACCGGTAAGGGCTAGAGAAATTGGGAACCGCATAGCTTACTCAATTCGATCTCACATCTTGACTACGTAGCCTCCCGCCCTGTGCAGGATACGGGAGGCTTTCTTTTGTCCTCAAAACCTCGTAAATTACTCAACGTCGGTCGCTTTGTACAGGTGTGTAAGTTCACTGCGGCCGACCATAGTTTGCAAAAAGGATGTCTGAAATGACGCAAAAACAAGACTCTGAGCTGGCGGGCCTGCGTGAGCGGATTCGCCATTCCACGGCCCACGTGATGGCCGACGTGGTGACGAAGATGTTTCCGGAGGCCAAGCTAGCCATCGGCCCGCCCATCGATGACGGCTTCTACTATGATTTCATGATCCCCGAGCCCTTCAGCGACGATCAGTTGGGGCAGATCGAAGACCGCATGAAGCAGGTGATTTCCCAGGACCTTCGCTTTGAGTACAGTGAGTACCCTCGCGAAAAGGCCCTGGAGATGAACGCTGAGGAGCCGCTAAAGCTGGAGATAATCGAGGGTATTCCAGAGGACGAGGCCATTTCCACCTACAGGCATGGGGACTTCGAGGACCTCTGCGCGGGACCTCACGTCGAGTCCACGGGCAAGATCCCGGCCTTCAAGCTTCTGAGCGTGGCAGGCGCATATTGGCGGGGCGACGAAAACCGCCCCATGCTTCAGCGAATATACGGCACCGCCTTTGAATCGCAGGAGGCCCTGGACGAGCACCTGGAGCGCCTGGAGGAGGCGAGACGCCGTGACCACCGAGTCTTAGGTCGTGAGCTGGACCTGTTCTCCATACATGACGAGACCGGTCCCGGCCTGATAATCTGGCACCCGAAGGGCTCTCGCATAAGAAGCATCGTCGAGGACTTCTGGAGGCAGGAGCATTACAAGGCCGGTTACGACGTAATTTACACGCCTCACATCGGAAGGTCTACGCTATGGGAGACCAGCGGCCACCTCGATTTCTACAAGGAAAACATGTACGCGCCGATGGACATGGACGGACAGGAGTACTACCTGAAGCCCATGAACTGCCCGTTCCACATCATGTACTACCGAACGCGCATGCGAAGCTATCGTGACCTCCCCATGCGCATAGGCGAGCTTGGTTCAGTCTATCGCTATGAGCGGGGGGGCGTGCTTCACGGTCTGCTGCGCGTTCGAGGAATGACGCAGGACGACGCCCACATATTCTGCACGCCGGACCAGGTCGAAGAGGAGATCGGTGGGGTGCTGGACCTCACTTTCCATCTGTTGCGTTCCTTCGGCTTCAGCGAATTCGAGATCATGCTCTCGACCAGGCCGGAAAAGGCCGTGGGGGACCCAGACCGCTGGGAACTTGCCACGGAGTCGTTGCGACGCACCCTTGAAGGCAGGGACCTGCCCTTCGGGATTGACGAGGGAGGCGGCGCATTCTACGGCCCCAAGATAGACGTCCACATCAAGGACGCCATTGGACGACTGTGGCAGTGCACGACGGTGCAGTTCGATTTCAATCTGCCTGAGCGGTTCGGCCTGACGTACATCGGCGAGGATGGAAAGGAGCACCAGCCGTACATGATACACAGGGCGCTGCTAGGGTCGCTGGAGCGATTCATGGGCGTGCTGATAGAGCACTATGGCGGCGCTTTCCCAACGTGGCTGGCGCCGGTACAGGCGCTGATTATCCCCATAGCAGACCGACACGTCGACTATGCGCAAGAGGTCCGGAAGACGCTCGCCGAGGCGGGAATACGTGTCGAGGTGGATGGCCGCAACGAGAGAATGAACGCCAAGATCAGGGATGGCCAGGTGCAGAAGGTGCCGTACATGCTGGTCGTCGGAGACCGTGAGGCTGAAGCCGGGGCCGTCGCCGTGCGGCTGAGGTCGGGCGATGATCTGGGAGCCATGCCTGTCAGCGACGTTCAGGAGCGAATCCTGGAGGAGGTGGCCTCAAAGTCGTAATCCCGCGATAAGGGTGGCATGCCTGTGGGATGCTTCTCCTATTGTGTTGGAAACCCGCGTAATGTAATGGACGGATTCCCTATTGCTTACCCACGTGGCCCTATGCTATATTTCGGTAAGAGCCAGACCTCGGTCTGGAGAATATTAGTTTACTTAGAGGTGGAAATATCCCTCCAAAGGAATATCGCGTAAACCGACGCATTCGTGTGCCTCAGATACGGTTGGTGGATGACGAGGGTGAGCAGTTGGGTGTAATGGCGGTGGAGGAGGCCATCGGAAAAGCGGAAGAAAGAGGCTTGGACCTCGTTGAAGTGGCTCCTGGCGCCAGTCCTCCGGTTTGCAGAATAATGGACTACGGCAAGTTCCGCTATGAAGCGACGCGTAAAGAGCGGGACGCGAGAAAGGCCAGAAAGTCCAAGGCAAGTAACGAGGTCCGCGAGGTCCGCATGAAGACCCGCATAGGGGCGCATGACCGCTCCGCGAAGACGAGGCAGGTGGCGAGGCTGCTCGGAGAGGGCTCCAAGGTCAAGGTCTCCGTGATGTTCCGTGGTCGAGAGATCGATCACCCGGAGTTGGGAATGGGCCTGCTTCGCGCGGTTGCAGAGGACCTGGTTGACGATGCGCTTTTGGAGAGGCCCCCGAAGTTCGAGGGACGGTTTCTAGCGATGGTACTGGCGCCCAACCCTCGAAAAGAAGAGAAGACAAGCAAATCAGACGATCCGAAGAAGGAGTTCGAAGGTGCCGAAGCTTAAGACTCACAAGGGCGCTGCCGCCCGCTTCAGAATCACGGGAACGGGCAAGCTCGTCCGAATGAAAGGGCACCGCAGTCATCTCCGGCGGAAGAAGCCCGCGAGCGTCAGGCGATTGTACTCCGGGAAGCTCGAAGTTAGTCCTGCGGACGTGCGCCGGATGAAGAAGTTGCTTCCCAACGGGCTCCCTAAATAGAGGAATTAGCCCCTGGCATAGGTTATAATTACGACCAGGCACTTGATAAGAAGTGCCTGGTTTTTGTGTGATTGAATCCCGTCGGTTGGCCGTTTCGACCCGAAGCGGATTGGCACGGCAGGCTTCCCCCCTCTGGGTAGGTTCGGAAGATAAGAGGAAGCCTCCGATGGAGCGGCCGACCGGCTAACCAAGTAACCAGGAGACCCAAAGTGACCAGAATAAAGCGGGGCGTCACGAAGCGAAGGCGCCATAAGAAGGTCCTAAAGATGACCAAGGGCCACCAGGGCGTGCGGCACACTCTGTACAGGCGCGCTCACGAATCCCTCATACATGCCCTGCAATATTCCTATGCTCACAGGAAAGAGCGCAAGGGCGACATGCGAAGGCTCTGGAATATTCGCATCAACGCCGCGGCGCACATAAATGGCACGACCTACAGCAAGCTTATCCATGGTCTCAAGCTCGCCGGCGTGGACATCAATCGCAAGATGCTCGCGGACCTCGCCATCCGAGACCCTGAGGCCTTTGCTCACATAGCGGAGACGGCTAAGGACCAGCTACAGACGGCTGCGGCTTAGCTGGACTTTGTACAAAGAAGTTTCCTAAATTTGAGGGCATTCGGACGGGTTTATTATGGTGCCTTCGCTCTGCCGCATAAACACCTATCTCATCGTTCAAGGACTTTCTGCACATCACCCTGCAAACTCGACATGTAAAAAGTCTGTGGATTACTGACCATCAGCTATACGCCTTCGTGTTGAGGCGCAATC
>JADFKI010000194.1 GCA_022565015.1 Chloroflexota bacterium | reverse complement strand
AGACGGCCGGCTACTCTCGATGGTCGAGTCGGCGGGTGTCAAAGCAGGGTGCTGTGGCCTTCACCTATCCCGGAATTTCGATCTGTGCTCAATATTGGGTGTCGGCATCGAGAGGCATCAGGGCCTTCAGGTGCTAGTCTAGGTATCCAATATAAGAACTTTAGGGCAGGTGGTCGAGATTATGGGACGGCTGAGCAACGTAAATATCGTGGACTCGGAGCCGAAACAGCAGACAGACAGCGCTTCGGGCGTTTCGCACCTGAAGCTGATGAAAAAGCCCTTCTCGGGCTCGGAGGCGGGGGCAAACGGACGTGGGAAGAGCATCCTGATAATCGATGACGAGTCCTGTGTCCGAACCCTGCTGGAGCACATGTTCGTCCTGGAAGGATACCAGACCACGATTGCGGAAGACGGCAATGAGGGCGTCGCGAGCTTCAGGGAGATAAGACACGATCTCGTTTTCACCGACCTTCATCTTCCCGGCATGTCGGGAACTGAGGTCGCCAGGAGCATCAAGGCCATAAGCCCCAACACGCCGGTCATAGCCGTCACCGGCTGGGGCGCAGCGCTATCCGATGCCGATATGAGTCAAATGTCTTTCGATTTCATCGTATCCAAGCCTTTTGAGCTCGAACAGCTCTTGGAAATGGCCTCCAGCCTGACTTCCAGGGGCTAGTAAACGATCTCGAAATGCTTATGCCACTTCCCGACGCATCGACCTGGTGTGTTCTCGTACGGGGACACATCCCTCAGACCCTCCGGACACCCTCAGACCCGTCTTGAGATAGCTATTAAATACCCCGATATCGCTGCTCCGGGTTACTCTCCTATCGGCTGCTTCGCACCCCGCGGTTGTCAATTGACAACGTACTCGCGCCCTGCTAGCTTACTCCACGAGCGCGGCTAGCCCCTCACGCGGCGAATATAGACTCAATTCGTATCCCATGAGGCGTCGGACCTTAAACACTGTGCTACGCCCTATCCGGAGCTTCTGTCGCGTTTCCTCACATGCAATCAGCTGGAAAGGACTGCGCGACCTATGAAGAATGTTCTGATAACGGGAATGAGCGGCCTCATCGGCGGTATTCTGCGCCGCCACCTGGAGGGGATAGGCGAGTACAAGCTCAGGGCCTTGAATCGCAGCATCGTCGAGGGAGTCGACAGCTTTCAGGGGGATATTTCAGACCTGGATGCGATAAAGTCCGCCTTTCAGGGTCAGGACGTGGTCGTGCACCTGGCCGCGTATCTTGGTGGAAAGGACTGGGAAGGGCAGCTCAAAGGCAATATCATCGGGACCTACAACGTGTTCGAGGCCGCCAGGCTGGCGGGAGTCGCCAGGGTGGTGTACGCCAGCAGCGGCAATACCATCAGGGGCTTCGAAGACGTACCTCCCTACGATGCCATAGCCGCCGGCAGGTTTGAGAGCGTCCCGGCCGACTTTCAAAAGATCACACATGAACAGGTACGGCCCGCCGATATCTATGGAGCGGCCAAGGTGTTCGGCGAGGCCCTCGCCCGCCACTTCTCCGATGAATACGGCATGTCCATGATAGGCGTCCGCATCGGAGGGGTCCGGCCGGGGAACCGTCCCGCGGTCATCCGAGAGCGCTCGATCTACCTCAGCCACGGCGATGTCGCTTCAATATTGACCAGCTGCATCGACGCGGCCGACGACCTGAAATGCGATGTCTTCTTGGCCACGTCCAACAATAAGTGGAGCTATCGCGATCTCACCCACGCGAAGGACATGCTTGGCTGGTCTCCCAAGGACTCGGCCGACGATTTTTACGACGATTAGCCCGGATATACGTGTAATCCATGAAGAGGACCCTTATTACGGGCATGAGCGGCCTGGTCGGCGGCGCGCTCCGTCGGCGGCTCGAAAGCGTCGGCGGCTACGAGCTCACCGCGCTCAATCGGGGCCTCCTTGAGGGTGTGCGGTGCTTTCGCGCCGACATCGCTGATTTCGATGCGATAAAGCCCGCATTCGCCAATAATGACGTCGTAGTGCACCTCGCCGCCTACCAGGGGGCCAAGGACTGGGAGGGCCACCTCAGGGGCAACATCGTAGGCACCTACAACGTTTTCGAGGCCGCACGATTGGCCGGAGTACGAAGGGTGATATACGCCAGCTCGGGAAACGTGGTCCGAGGATTCGAGTCGCTGCCGCCCTACGACGCGATAACCTCGGGAAGATTTGACGACGTCCCCGAAGGCTTCGCGAGAATTACCCACGAGCAGATGCGGCCGGTTGGCATCTACGGCGCCGCGAAGATATTCGGCGAAGGGCTGGCCCGACACTACTCGGATGAATACGGCATGTCCATGATCTGCGTGCGCATCGGCTCAGTGAACCGCTCCGACGTGCCTGAGATACCCAGGGAGCGCTCCACGTTCATCAGCCAGGCCGATATAGCCACAATGCTGCAGAGCTGCATCGACGCTCCCGATGATCTCAAATACGACACATTTTTTGCTACTTCGAACAACATGTGGGGCTACCGAGACATAAGCCACGCCAAAGAGGTCCTTGGATGGGTCCCCAAGGATTCCGCCGATGCTTTCTATGATGATTAGGCACAATCCGCTCATGAAGGCCGGGGCAAGGAGGAGAGCAGGATGAAAAGCGTCACTATTGACCGCTCCAAGCGCTTGAAGGAGGAGCCGCACAAGGGCCATAACAGGTGGCACCCCGACATTCCTCCCATCCTCGAAGTGGACCCGGGTGAGGAGGTCGTGCTGGAGACGCGGGATGCCTCCGATGGTCAGATTCTGCCCGGTATGTCGGTCGGCGACCTCGAAAACATGGATACCAAGGTTGGGCATCCCCTTACGGGGCCTGTTTACGTCAAGGGGGTCCAGCCCGGGGACCTGCTGGAGATCGAATACCTGGACATCGTCCCTCAGCCAAACGGCTGGACGCGCATTAGGCCGGGCTCGGGCTTCCTGCGCGATATCTTCGATCAGCCATACCTTGTCCACTGGGAGGTGGACGGCGACTGGGCGACGTCGCCACAGCTTCCCGGCGTTCGCATCCCCGAGGGCACGTTCATGGGCACTGCCGGGCTGGCTCCCTCCAGGGCGCAGATGGACCAGTGGCGACAGCGAGAGGCGGACCTTGTCGCGAGGGGAGGATTCGCCTTGCCACCGGACCCGGAAGACGCGGTCCCGCAGACCGAGCCGATCTCCACGGAGGGCCTCAGGACGGCGCCGCCCAGGGAGAACTGCGGCAACGCGGACGCCAAACAGCTCACGAAGGGATCGAAGCTGTTCATTCCAGTTAGCGTGGAGGGCGGGCTGTATTCAGTGGGCGACGGCCATTTCGCTCAGGGCGACTCCGAATGCTGCATAACGGCCATCGAGATGGGCGCAACGGCTACCGTCCGCTTTCGGATTCACCAGGGCGAGGCCCGGCGAAAGAACATCACCTTTCCTCGGTTCTCCCACCCCGGATACTTCGCGGCGCCGGAGTGGGCCGCGCCTCGAAACTTCATCGCGACCATGGGCATGCCGATTCGAGACGACGGCGTGAACGAGGGCGAGGACCTGACCCTTGCCGCCAGAAACGCCATACTCAACATGATCCAGCTGCTGCAGGAGCGCGGGTGGACCGCCGAGCAGGCCTATATAATCTGCAGCGTGGCCGTCGACCTGAAAGTGTCCAACATCGTGGACCTGCCCAACGTCACGGTCTCAGCCTTCCTGCCCGAAGATATTTTTGTGTAGAAGGGTGAAGCCGGTCGGACGCTAGACGAAGCTCGTGTGACGTCGAGCCATGCATCAGGCGTCAGACGGCCGGAAGGCGCGACGTGCACTCACCAACCGGCGCGACCACTATGCGAGTGCCTGGTAGAGCCCGCCGACGACCAGCCCGTAGATGACGTGAACCATGAGAAAGCCCATGACGTTCATCATGGGAAGATTCTTGACGAATGCGCCGGGAGCCATCATCTCACCGCTGCGTATGACCGGGTGCACGAAGTTCATCATGCCCATGCCCATGCCCGCAATGACCCAATGCACGACACCGAACAGAATTCCCCAGGCAACCAGGGCCTCCAGGCCAAACGCGACGAACAGCGCCACATGAATCAGGGCGAAGATTACTCCCATAACGCCGTGCATCATGGCGCCCATCATGTATGCCGGCCCCGTGCTTCGGGTCATCATCGTGCCCAGCATGTGTAGGATGTTCATGGGCATCTGCTGAGGCATCATGGCCTTGCCCATGTACATCACTATGGTCATGACCACCGTAGCGACAACGCCCGCGACGATAGCCGTACCTATATTGAAGTCCATCACGTATTCCCCTCCAAAATGCTGTATCGGGCAGCACCGTACTATTCATATGATGAAGGTTATGCGCTGAGCGTTGCGGCTCGTCCTGCTGCATGCTGCGATATGGGGCTTCTGTCCCACGAAGGCGGGAGCCAGTCGTCTTAGCTTTGCAATGGCGGATAGTCAAAGCCGGAAAATTCAAGCAAGATACGGCGCGAGGTCTCGTTGAGCATCGAATCGGAATTTTCCCCAGTAGGGCTCGTTTAGTCTCGACGCGGCCTCATGCCATACCCGCAAGGGCTCCGGCCTCTCCGCCAGCAGACGGTTGTGGACGTCGATCAGCGTCAGGTAGTGCTCGAAGTCGCGCCTGAAATCGTCGAATGCGCCGTAGGACCTCTGTCGCAACCTCTCAAGGACCGGCAAGGCCGCCTCTCTGCGGTCTGCGTCCGAAAGGGAGGAATGCTCCTGAATCAGGCTCTCTACATCCCTTCTGAAATTCGATACTGAGTCGGCCTGGTCTGAAATGCCGAGATGAGAGCCGTCCCTGGGAAAGTCCTGGGGCGTCGTATACCACATGAACAGCTCGAGGCCGACATCGTGAAAATCCAGCGCCTGGTGGCGGCGGCTTTCCGGGCGCTCTGCTTCCGCGCCAGCGATATCGATGAGCGTTATCTTCGCCCGGAGGGGATCGAAATAGACATTCTGGGGACGCATATCCAGCAGGAGGGTGTCGACTCGTAAGAAGGCCTCTACCAGGTCCAGGGCCTGACGAGCTATCGTAGTCCTTTCATTTGCCGGACCCAGAACAACGGGATGCAACGCGAACAGGCTGTAGGGCAGGGCTATGGGATTTCTCCTGATTCGGTCCAGGGAGCTGCCCACAAGCGGCACGCCTCGGGCCCACTCCTCCACGACGACGGTGTACGGCTCGCCCAGCGAGTCTCCGAAGTAGGCATCGTGCCTCGCGGGCGGTGCGATGCCAGTGAGGTTGCAGAGGCCGCTGACGTCCGCGCCGAGCTTATCTCTCAGGGCAAGCGTCCGTTCGATTCTTGCCTCCACCGCCTTATGCTGGGACCGCGTTACCAGCTGAGGATGGGGACGCTTGACCACGACGGGCATGCCGTTCTCGATGTCGGTCGCGGCAAAGACCTGCATATCGGCGCCTTCGCCAATGATCGGACCGCGTTGGAATCGAGATAGGTCCGCCGGCTCTAGCCTCAATCCGACCTCCACCGTGCTGATTCAGACGAAGGCCATTCTATCGCAATCGGCAATGAAGGACATTCTCATGTGCGTGACGTCGGCGAAGCCGTTGCGATGGCTTGGCAACGACACCGCCAAAGAGTAACATCACGCCTGTAATTTACACGGTCGAAATGGAAAAGAAATGCCTCTTGTCATAGGGATAACAGGCTCCATCGCCACGGGAAAGAGTACGGCCTGCAGCCTCATCTCCGGGATGGGCGCGGTGCATTGCGACGCCGACAGGCTGGTCCACAGGCTGTACGATCCGGGTAAGCCCGCCTACTATCGCATCATCGAGATTTTCGGCGACGAGGTCGTTGGTGAGGACGAGTACATCGACCGCAAGGTCCTGGGCTCCAAGGTCTTCGGTCAGCCGGAGGAGATGCGAAAGCTGACCGACGCCATAGGGAGCATCAACGACGCGGTCAAGGGTGTTGTGGACGAATGGAAAGCGACCCTTGTCAAAGATAAAGTAGCCCTTCTGGAGGCGGTAAATCTCATAGAAGCGGGCTACGGCCAGTGGTGCGACCAGGTGTGGCTTTTCGCCTGCGAGGAGCCCACGGCCAGGCGACGCATGATGGAGCGGAACCAGTTCTCGGACGAGGAGGCCAGGCAGCGCCTATCCAGCCAGCGTCACTGGGAGGAGCGCGCGCCGGCCTCGGACCTCGTCATATTCAACGAGGGCGGTCTCAGCGAATTTGAAGCGCGCGTCCGCTCCGAGTATGCCAAGACACTGGAGCTGTGGCAGTCGGGCAGGCTCCCGGAGTCAGTTTACGTGGCCTGGTGGAAGAGCCGCACGGACTATTCCTCCTAAGCCCGGGCGAGAGCAAGGTGGGCCTCCATTGGGAATGCCAGACCGTCGGGATGTACGTATGTTCGTAGTGCGGCCTCGACATCACGAACTAGCGCCGTCATCGCATCATCGCGGACCTCTACTCCCGTGCGTCCGAGCACCGAGCCAACCACGACATATCGCGCAAACGCTTCAGGCGAGGGAAAACGCGCCTTTTGCCCCTCCCGATGAACCCGCACGTCGCGAAACCCTGCCTCTTCTAGCAAAGTCTGGATGGTCTCAGCATCTCCAAGGCGAAAGGCGCCGTACATAAGCGTCGCCGCCTCGGTACCAACATGTTTATCAAGCGCCTGGGCCAAGGCGTTGTGCCCCGGGCTACTCTCGATCTCACACCATAAGGCCAAGACAACGACGCCACCAGGGATTAACACGCGATGCATTTCACGTAGAGCAGCGCCATGATCCGGGAAGAACTGTAATCCCTGCTGGCAGACGACAATGTCAAACTCCCCGTCAGCAAAGGGTAGGGCCTGTGCATTTCCCTCTCTCCACTCCACCGACGGCCCAAGTGCCCGTGCAATGTCGAGCATGTTAGAATTGATATCCAGTCCGACGACGCGCCCGCCTGGTCCGACCTGCGAAACGGCTTCACGAGCGATCACGCCGGTGCCACAGGCAACGTCGAGCATACGGTCGTCGAGCTGAGGTGATGCCAAGTCGAGGACGATTGGCACCCAAGGGACAAAAATTGCCGGCACCATATGCTGCTGATAGATTTCAGCTGGTGACTCGGCAGGCCGCATCTGATTATCCAACAACTGGCCGACCTTAGTGGCTTTTCAGATACCCTCTGACGCCCCCGGCGAAGAGAAGGCCGCTTCTGATTATCTCAGAGCAATTCGCCCCAAGTGACCTCACAGAATTCCTCTAACTCTTTCGGCGGGAAGCACACCCCATCTGATTATCTGAAAACTATCGAAATATCTCGATGCGTTTGAACTGCTCCGCGAGCTCGGTGCCGATCTTCTTGCCCACCGCGCCGTACCTTGTCCTCGCGCGTTGTTCTCGGTCCGGATTGGGATCGCCGACCTGGCTGGCGTGTTTATTCAGGGCCTTCATCTTGATATCGAATGT
>JADFKI010000014.1 GCA_022565015.1 Chloroflexota bacterium | reverse complement strand
ACGCCCGGTCCAGCCTTACCCCATCCAGGCCGTCGCTTCCCCTTAGCTCGACGACGTTGGTGCTCAGGAGCGGAGTGATGTTCTCCTGCGCCTGCATTTGACGCAGGTTCGCGGCCTCGGGCCTTGTGAACTCGGCCTGGCGGTAGATGATATAAACCTTTTCGGCGTATTTGCTCAACAGCACCGCGCCCTTGACGGCGGCGTCTCCACCACCTACCACGGCGACCGTGTTCCCACGATGCAGAGGCGCGTCACACGTGGAGCAGAAGGAAACGCCGCGGCCAGTCCACTCGTCCTCGTGCGCGAGGCCAAGCTTGCGACGCTCGCGACCCACGGCGAGTAGCACCGTGGCGCCTCTGTAAACATCGCCTCCCTCGGTGGTGGCCTCGAAGCAATCGCCAGCCCTTTCGAGCTTCACGATGTTTTCGCTGACTATCGGCACGTCGTACTTTAGCGCCTGCTCCTGAAACTTCATCATCAGGTCGAAGCCGTCTATCTCCAGGTATCCGGGGTAGTTCTCGATCAGGCCGCCTGTGGCCGTCTCTCCGCCGAATACGGCGCCGAATATGACGGGCTTGATCTGGTAGCGGGCGGCGTAGAGGGCAGCGGAATAGCCCGCCGCGCCCTGTCCGATTATCAAGATGTCGTACTGTTGCTCTGTCGTCAACTCACTCTCCAAGTTCCTCAGGATTAGCGTCTTATATTTCGCTCAACAGGTTCGATGCGACGGCGGTGCAAACGGGTGCCTGGGCCTCGAACGCCATAACTCAGTGGAAATACTTGCCGGAGTCGATGACCAGGGTCTGCCCCGTTATGGTGTCGGTGCGGCAGAACTCGACGGCCTGTCGCGCGATGTCGTCTTTGTCAGCGGCGATCTGAAGGATTGAGGCGGCCTTGGAACGCTCTCGATACTCAGGTGTGAGATTGTCGGTGGCCCTGGTCCCGTCGATGTATCCCGGAGCTATGCAGTTGACGAGGACTTCGGGTCCCAGTCCCACGGCCATGCACCGTGTAAGATGGTTCAGCCCGGCCTTCGAGACGGCGTAGGCGATGGATGAGCCCGTGGGCGTGAACCCCGCAACCGAGGAGATGTTTACGATGCGGCCGGCGCCCTGGCGTTTCATGGCGGCGCCCGCGGCCTTGGTGCAGAGCATTGGCCCGGTGAGATTCGTCGTGAGGATCTTGTTCCACTCCTCCAGCGTCAGAGCTTCCATGTCATTGAACGGAATCCACTTGTTGTAGGCGGCGTCGTTGATGAGGATGTCGAGGCTGCCAAAGCTCTCCAGGACCTGCGCCACCATGCCGTCCACCTGCTGCTCACTGGTGACGTCGCACTGGAAGCTCTGGGCCTTTACGCCGGTGGCCTCCAATTTCCCTGCGACCTCGTTTGCCTGGTCCTTGCTTCTGGCGTAGACGACCGCCACGTTGCAGCCTACGTCGGCGAATGCGTAGCATATGCGTTGGCCGAGACCACCGTTGCCTCCGGTCACGACTACGGTCTTGCCTTTCAGTTCCATATGAATACTCCTGAGAATGGGGCGAGTTTTGGGGTAGCTTTCAGGCCCGATTATAGCACCGATGCATCGTGCGGCTTTTTCTTTCTTCTCACGACCGGCATCTCGATCTGATGCGACTCGTTATCCCCAGGACCTCGCTCCTTAGAGGTGTGGGGCGTCGCGCCGCCAACCAACGCGATTCATCAACTGTGGCCTTTTTGACTCAATGCGCCACCACTGACGGCTACAGAATCAAGGGATGTTGCCAAGCGCCCAAGATGCTGCTGCCGAAATCGGTCCAGCATGGTCGAGATGACGGTGAACAGCAAGGTAAAAAATATCGCGTTGACGAGATTGATCGACCCATCGAATGTGGGTAATAGTATGGCAATTATCAAAATAAGTACGAAGTTGACAGCTAACAACACGATGAACTCCCTGAAGGTAGCCGTCCACCCAGTCCCTTGCCGCGCAAGCCACTGGCTCAAAGAAGAATTAATTAATATGAGAATAGTCCCGGCGACAATTATTTCGATGCTGCTGGCCCTCATATCCGGCAGGACCTGGGCAAAGACGATGCCGACAAGAGACACCATTACGACCTTTTCTACGAGCGCCATGTTAAAAAACCTTTGCGCCTGAGCTCCGGTACCTGCATTCCCGTCCGGTCCGCCGTTGGATTCCAAATGGGCGTCCGCTAGGAACGTGAAACTCCAGTCGGTGGCGGGCAATCGGCGAATGAGCCACCACGCGGCAAATAGAATCAGCGCCACGAGTAAAGCAAGGACAGCGATGCCGAAGGGGTTCGAGAGCAGGCCCCCGGACGTTGGTCCGTCGGCTGACGCCCCAAGGATTCGAGCGCTGAACCAGTCTGTCGTGTCTACCTGCGCGATATGGATGATGAACTCCTGAGGCATCTTGATCAATATCCAGATCAATGCTCCAGCGGCGATAATATACCTCTTGCCAAGGCGTCTCGGGTCCCATTTCAGGCGGACGATCTCGTAAAAGATGAAGAAGTACTCAAAGGTGTTGGGAAATATCATCATCAAAGGTCGAAACTGAATGAGCTCGAACAGCGTGACTCCGACCAGCCGGTAATGGAAGAAGAACCGGTCCAGCTTGAAGCCGAACATGTTTGTCCAGGTGCGGTACGTAGACATGTAGGCGATCGTCAGGTAATAGATATCGAGTGCTTTGTCGTAACCCTGGTAGTTTTCCAGCGGTAGGTTCGTGTACTGCTGGAATATCGTCTGGTCTATACCGTCAGCGACTAAGGAAACCAGCACTCCGGGAAGTGGATACCACGGAATCGCGAACGGTACGAAGAATCGAACCGCCACGACGGCCCAAAATATTATAAGGTCGGACATATCTATCATCGGGGATCGTCCTCATCGGCATCGGGCGTGATGACAATTAAGCTGGGGAGATCGAAATAACTTGTAATTACTGCTTGATAACAAGGTCTGCGGCGACGAGTTTGAAGTAGTCCGGCATCTCCGCCACAGACCTATCGGTGGGGTCAACGGTTGCCAATACGGCCTCCACTTTTGTTGGTCCGGAACTTGGCAGCGTAGTCGAACATCTCATTTTGCCAAGATATCTGAACGACCGGGTGGCCCTTATCGAAGTTCTTATCGACTTGAACTTTGTGCTGATATCGAACGAGCTGATGTCGAACGGGTCACAGGACACGCGCTTGACCAGCTCGCCGCCCTGGTACAGGGCAATCGTATATTCGAGGCCGAATTCCGCGTCTGCCATTATGGACCCGGCGAGAGTTATATCCTTGTCCAGAGTTAGGTCGAGGTCGGTCCAGAAATCCACCGGCTTGCCGGAATCAAGAGCTAGCTCGGTCTCGGCTGAGCCGACGTCCGCGAATGTGATCCGCCCAAGCTCCGTGCCACAGCCAAGTAGTGCAAGTGTGGCCAACAGTGAGGATGCTAGAGCTGGGACGAGTCCCATCATATCTGGTATCTTCACGACAGTTTTGTCCTGAACCAACTCGTAAACGCTCGAACTGGTTGTTAGCTGATTTTGAACAGGAGTTAATACCAAAATGGAGAAGCGTGTCAAGTACTACTAAATGCATGCCAGTTTAATGCGCCTCCAACCTTTCTCGAGCGAGCAGACCACGTTCAAATCGCAACATTAAAAGGGTTCCGCCACGACTTAGGCAGTAATAAGTCAGAAGGATCGGAGGACATCGAATCTCTGGGGACCCCGTGCAAGGGCGGTTTACAATGTGGCAGTTAACAGACTACCATCGTACGCAGGGGCATTGGGTCAATCCGAAATGAGGGACAACGATTGAGTCTGGGAAAGTGGCTGTTCGCCGCGTGGTACGATCTGCTGAACGCCGGAGTCGAGGGCCGCGTGGCCCCGTACCGCACGGAAACGGCGGGCAGAACGTGGGGCGACGTCCTCGAAATCGGAGGCGGGACGGGAGCCAATCTGGCCTATTATCCGGCCCACGCAAGGCTGACGTTCATCGAGCCGGACCCTCACATGGCCAGGAAGCTGAAGCGGAATATCTCAAGGCACCGCAGGGATGCCGAAATCGTCCTGCAGCCGGCCGAGGACCTGCCCTTTCCCGACGAGAGCTTCGATTGCGTCGTGACGACGCTGGTCTTGTGCATGGTGGACGATCACGACCGAGTCGTCGGCGAGGCGCGACGCGTGCTCAGGCCAGGGGGAGCTTTCTATTTCTACGAGCACGTTGTCTCCCCCAGGCGACGAGGACACTGGTGGCAGAACAAGCTCAATCCGCTCTGGAAATTCGCGACGACTGGGTGTAACCTCAACCGCGACCTCACGGCCAGCATCAGAAACGCCGGCTTCGATTCGGTCGAGATACGTTCCTTCGACCTCTCGGTGGGGCTTCCGGTGACGATACCGAACATCGTGGGCGTCGCGAGAGTTTCAAATTTCTTAGCCGCACGGTAGGGTTAACACCAGATGTTGGATAACCAGGAGCCGAAATACTATGATGCGACGGGGGCACCGATATATCGCGAGCCCGATTCTATAGCCGTGGGCACCAACGGCATCGTATTCAACGAGCAGGGCCACGTACTGCTGCAAAGGCGCGCGGACGTCGGGTTCTGGGAGCTGCCCGGCGGCAAGGTCGACCCCGGAGAGACGGTTGAGCAGGGGGCTGTCCGAGAGGTGCTGGAGGAGACGAACCTTCACGTCGAGATAGTCCGATTCGTAGGCGTGTACTCGGACCCAGCCTACTGCATCTTTAGATACCCCGACGGCAGCTTGGTCCATTACGTCACATTGCTCTTCGAGTGTAGACGCCTATCCGGCGAGTTACGCATCTCAGATGAGAGCACCGACATCGGCTACTTTCCAACGGACGACTTGCCTCCGGATACTCTGGTATCGCAGCTAATCCTCATCCAGGACACGCTCGCCCACAGTGAAATTCCCTTCGTCAAGTGAGCACGTAACAGGAGAGAGACCGCCATGGAATTCGAAGACGTCAGGCCATTTCTGGAGACTCACCACCGAGGCGTTATCGGCACCCGAAGGCCCAACGGCGCCACGCACAGCAGCATCGTCGTCTGCGGCGCGTACCGAGACCAGGCGGTGTTCGTCTCCGTGCGAGGCAGCTCTGCCAAGGTAAGAAACCTCAGGCGGGACCCGCACTGCACGGTGCTGGCCGTAACGGACGACTGGCGAAGCTACGCCGTCATCGAGGGCACGGCGCAGCTCTTCGACGCACGCAACACTGACGCCGAAGAGCTCAGGGTAATGCTGCGCGAGGCGTATCGGGCCTGCGGCGATGCCGAGCATCCGGACTGGGAGGAGTACGACGAAGCCATGGTCAGACAGGACGCGGTCGTCGTCCTGGTGCGTCCGGAACGCGTGTACGGCCTTATCCGTTAGTTATTTAGCCTGCCGCCATTGATACCTGGAAGGCCTTGGGGTGGTTGGAAAAAGCTAGAAGAGCGTCTTGAGCCGCTCCGCGTCTATGTTGCCGCCGCTGAGCACGCAGACTACGTTGGCTCCCGCAGGCACGTTGACTTTGCCGGACAGCAGCGCCGCCAGCGTGGAAGCCGCCGCGGGCTCCGCCAGCACCTTGCACCTCTCCAAAATCAGCTTCATGGCCTCGACTATCTCGTCGTCGGTAACCAGCACCACGTCGTCCACGAACGCCTGGACGTGGGCCAGATTGTGCTCCCCGACGAAGGGCGCCGCCAGGCCGTCGGCGATGGTGTTCAGGCTGTCCAGATGGACCGGCCTGTTCTCTCGCAGGCTCTCTGTCATTCCCGGCGCCCCCACCGGCTCGACGCCGATGACCTTCGCCCCCGGCCTGGTGAGCTTCACCGCGGCCGCCACACCTGAGATCAGTCCGCCGCCGCCTATTCCGGCGACGACCATGTCTACGTCGGCGACGTCCTCCAGGATTTCCATGCCCAACGTGCCCGTGCCCGCAATCGTCATGGGGTGATCGAAGGGATGTACGAGAGTCAGGTCGCGTTCCTTCTGAATACGGAGCGCGGTCTCAAGGAGGTCGTCTTCGGTCTGCACGACTTCGCCGCCGTAGCCTTTCGTGGCCTCCAGCTTGCTCTTGACCGCATTGGCCGGCATGACGATGACCGAGGGAATGCCCAGGGTGCCCGCGACGTAGCTCAGGGCCTGGGCATGGTTGCCGGAAGACAGCGAGATCACGCCCCGTGCCTTCTCCTCGTCGCTAAGGTGATGCATGTTGTTAAGGACGCCCCTTGGTTTGAAGGAGCCGGTCCTCTGGACCATCTCCAGCTTGAAGAAGAGGTTCGCGCCAATGCGGTCTCCAAGATACGTGGACCGCATGATGGGCGTACGGTGAAGCCTCCCGAATATCACCTCTTGCGCGGCCGAAATTTCGTCCAGTCCTATCGTTCTCATCGCGGCATTCTAGACCTATTCTCAGTGTGGTATCCTTCGCCTCATCTTACATCCGCGGCCCAATGGAGGAAACACATGGCAGACGTTCAAAGGCAGACCGTCAATCCCGAGGGCGCTCCAAGACCGATTGCCCCCTACTCGTTGGCGGTGAGGGTAAAATGCGACGAACTGGCGTTCATCGCCGGGCAGGTGGCGGTCGATGCGGAGGGCAACATCGTCGGCCAGGGCGACGTCGCCGCTCAGACCCGGCAGGTCTTTTCAAACCTGGAGGCGATTTTGAAAGGCCTGGGCGCGGGTTTCAGCAACGTGCTGGAGTTCACGATATATCTCGTTGGCCGGGAGTCGGTGCAGCCATACATCGACGCACGCGGCGCCATCTTCGACGAAATCTTTCCCAGGGGAGACTTTCCCACGTCGACGCTTCTCGTGATTAGCGGCCTCGCGAGAGAAGAGTTCCTGGTCGAGATCAAGGCAGTCGCGGCCCTGTGATAACGTCGAATGCTCTTCATAGCGGCAGGTTCGTTTGACTCGATCGCATTGAGGCGCGCAACCATAAACTCCTTGCGTCCCACCGAGAAACGGCCAACCAAGGGACCAGCTATTAATAGGGCGTGACCCAGGTCTCGGACCATGCCAGACACGCCGTGCTGCTCCGCCTGTCGCCGCGCGTCTCCGGAAATGGCCGTCCTTTTGCAGCCATTCCGTTCATCGTTAGCTGGGCTCTCTTCGCCGGCAGGAAGCAGCTATAGACGCCATGAGGTCGACCCTCGACGGCGCCTGGTTCAATCCGAAGCACGTACGGCTCCTCGAAGTCGTACCAGGTGAGCACTACAGTGTCCTCCTCCGACTCGACGGTCTCGGACCAGAAGGTATTGTGGTCTCCGGACCTGGAGAACAGCGCGTCGATAACGGGCATATCCTGGTCGCTGAACGGAGGAAAAAGAAAAGACTCGATCTGGTCCTGAAGCCACCTGGTCATGGCGATATTGTCGGTGTAGATCCGCACCTGGTCATTGGTTATGTCGCTCTTGATAAACAGCACGTGGCCCGGGCCGCCGGGGGACAGCAGCACTCGCCAATGGCTTGTGCGCGTTAGCTGGGGACCGCCCTCTTCAAGTTGGAGCCGAATGAACGAGTTCTCACCTGTCATGAGCACTTTGTTTGGATCGGTGGGACTAACCATGAGCGACCTCCGTATGAGACTTGGCATCGGGCTACATGTTAGCAGTCTTGTCTCGACTGGGCTACGTGCCGCGTGGGAGTACGAAAGCTCTAGGGAAATTCGGGCCATGCGGCGCCTACGTAAAGGTAGCTTACGCGTCGTCCGGCCGGTTGTCGGCGAGGCGGCAGCCGCCCAGAATCTTCGCTCGGTTTCTCGCGATAAGTCGATACACGGCCGAGCCGATCTTGGCGACTCCCGGCAACCACAGGGCCGGTGCGATGGGGAGCAGCGGCGGAAGCAACATAGAGAGCGCCCTGAAGGCATAGAATCCTTCGTGAAGGCGCCCATCGTCGCCTTCCAGATAGACGCTCCTTTCCAGGTCCCGCCACCCCAGTCCGGCGGGAGGCTCTTGGAGCGTTTGGTAGGCGATCCATCGCACCCGTTTACGCAGGTCCATCCTGGACAGGACGGAGACCGTCTTCACGCAGAGATTGCACTCTCCGTCGTAGTAGAGCCTGAGTCTTTCGTACTTTGTACAATTTACGGACATGTGAATCCAGGTTACCCAGATTACTTAGGCCATTGAATAGAGTCTACACCTTGATGTATATTCCACCCTGGACGAAACCTGACTTAGAGCCTATCCGAAAACCATAAATTGACGTTTCACGGTCCTTCGACAGTGCTCAGGACGAACGGAAGATTGCCCGTTCGTGGTGAGCTTGTCGAACCATTCGTGGCAGTTTTCGGATAAGCTCTTAGTCCGACCTCGTGTAAGCTAAAGATGAGCTTCGATTCGATCACCCAGGGACAGCATGGCTGACTTCGCCCAAATATCCGTATCAGAGGACCAGCTCAAGATCGATCCTGGATCGGATGCGAGTACAACGATCTCCATTCGAAACTCGGGAAGCGTCGTCGACGTGTTCACGGTCGAGATTGCCGGGCTGGACGAGAGCTGGGTAGACCTGTCGGTAAGCAGCGTTTCGCTATTCCCCGGCGACCAGTCCACCAGCGAGCTCAAGCTAACGGTCCCCCGGGACGGCACCGCGCTGGCGCAGACATATCCATTCACGGTAAAGGTCGCGTCTCGCAAGGACCCGTCGCAGACAGTGGACGTTGAATGCGCGCTGGATGTCGGCGCTTACTACGAGCTCGAAGCGACAATAGACCCTCAACAGGCCAGAGGAGGCAGCCACAGCTACTCGGTCCTGCTGTCGAACACTGGCAACGCGGAGCTTTCCGTGACTCTGGAGGGCAGCGACCCCCAGGGAAACAGCAGCTTCACGTACTCTCAGCGCACCGCCAGGATAGCTCCGGGTAAGACTCAGACCGTTACGGTGACGGTGGTGGCGAACAATCGTCCACTGAGAGGGCGGCCGCGCACCAGGGGCTTTACCATTCAGGCATCTCCGGCACAGGGTACGGCGCCTCCAGCGACGTTGATGGGAAGGCTCGAGGTGCCGCCGCGACTGCCGAGGTGGGCCATTCCCGCCGGCATAGGGGTCTTCGTGGGAATTGCAGCCTTGATCGCAATAGTAGTCGTCCTGACTCGCGGAGGGGACGAGCCCGCGCCGGCGCAGGTAGCCGCACCGTCTCAAGGGCAAGCGACGGCCATCCCTATCCCTTCTACGCCGGCGGGCCCAATAACGCTTACCGTGGCACAGCCCCTCGCCGGTAACTTCGAGCTGGCGCCGGAGCAGGAACGAAACTTCGAGGTAGTAGTGAAGGAACCCGGCTTTGTTCTCATTCAGCTCGGATGGAATGTCACAGGCAACGGACTCCTTGTGAAGCTGGAGGTCGCCGAAGATGATCCCGCAGTGCTCAAGGGGCTGGAAAACGAGGGGGCGCCCCTGGTGCTCCTGGAGGAAGAGCTTACGGAGCCCACGGGGGAGTACCGTGTTCCCGTAGGCGACGCCTATATAGACGTGACGCTTCGCGTGGTGCTGCGCAACGATACGCCCGACCCGACCAATGGCAGCGTTTCTGTCTTCTTCCAGCGTATGCCGCCTGCCACGGCAACCGCGACGAAGACGAATACGCCGACGCCTACAAGAACGGCCACGCCTGCACCGACCGCAACGGAAATTCCGCCGCCTGCGGCCACCAACACGCCTACGCCGACCAATACAGCGCGGGTAATCAAGATAACACCAATAATCAGATTGACTCCATTACTCAAATTAACGCAGATAATAATAGACGGCGGGCCCGTGATACTTCCAGCGCTCATCCCGACGAATACGCAGGCTCCGACGCCTACCAATACCCCCGCGCCTACGCCGACAAATACGCCCACGCCCACGGCGACCAACACGCCGCTAGCGATCAGTCAGACGCCTATCAACCTGACGCCAATATTAAAGATCACTTTCGTGATTTTTCAGACGCCGACGCCGACTCCGTTCATATTAATCATCACGCCATTCGTCTTCCCGACCTTCACCTTCCCCTAGGAATAAGTCGCGCTAATCCGGCCGCTGTCGGGCAATTCGTATATCCGCCAATCTATCGTGTACGTCAGATTCCTCTGCCTTCCTCGGCGTCAATATCAGCAACTGCTCAAAAATCGCCGTTAATGCTATTGACTGGAACCCATGTTCTGTTCTAAAGTCGTTCTACATTATTTTTTCGGCGTGCAATGTGAGACGTGGAGATGAGTTCAATGGCAAACCCTGTAGTGCATTGGGAAGTATCGGGGAAGGACCAGAAGAAGCTTCAGGAGTTCTACGCCGCCCTATTTGACTGGAAGGTCGATGTCCACGAAGAGATGGGCGGATACGGCCTGGTGGCAGGACAAGAAGGAGGCATCGGCGGCGGAATCGCCGGAACTCAACCCGGCGCGTCGCCTGGCGTAACCATTTTCGTGCAGGTGGACGACCTTCAGGCATCACTCGACAAGGCCGAGAGCCCGGGAGGCAAGACCGTCATGCCGCCCTCGGATATCCCGGGCGTCGGGTCCTTTGCCATGTTTCAGGACCTTGAAGACAACGCCATAGGCCTCTTCAAGGGATAGCCTTAATTTCGGCGGAACGGAAGGCCCCGGCGCGCCCAAGGAAGTTCACGACGCTGATAGGGCTTTGACCACATGCTTTGCCGCATTTTCTTTCGGCTTGCCTACACCACAGGCCGAAATCCTCAGTCCCAGCGCTCCGCGGCCGCATGGGGCCTTCCAATCTCCTCAATGCCATGCTAACACAGGCAGGCAAGAGCGAGTGCTCGCAGCTCGATGTTTACGGGAGCAACAGATGATCAGACACGTCGCAAGCATCGCCGAGATCGTTGACGACGTCGACCACGCCGCCAGATTCTATCGCGACGTCCTCGGCATTCCGCTGGAGTGGGAGGAGGGCGCAAGCTATGTGGACGTGAAGCTGCCCGGCATACTTCATTTCGCCATATGGTCGAGAAGGAGCGCCGCCGAGGCGACATTCGGCGATGCCGATGCTATCGACAAGGTCCCGTTGGGATTTACCGTCGGGTTCGAGGTGGACAGTGTCGTCGCCACCAGCGAGGCAATGATTGATGAGGGCTGGAAAATCCTTCAGCAGTCAAAACTCGAGCCCTGGAACCAGACTACCAGCCGGTTTCTCTCGCCAAGTGGCGCACTATGCGAAGTGGCGGAAACCCCCTGGGCCCGCCGCATCGTCCAGGGGCTTTCCGTCGAAGGAGGCTGAAGGGCGGCCCCATTTCATCAGCCTACCAGCCCACCGCAAATCCATCGTTTCTTGGCTCGCTGCCCGCCTTGAGCACGCCGGTCTCGGCATCCCTCTCGATTATCTGCCCGCCGCCGAAGAACAGCGGATGAGGCTCGCGCACCACTAGCTCGTGACCCCTGGCCCGAAGATCGCCGATCACCGCTTCGGGGACGATATCCTCGATGCCAATACCCTCGCCAAGCCTGACGCTGAACCTGGGCGCGTCCACCGCGGCCTGGGGACTGAGGCCGAAGTCGATCATGTTCACGAGGACCTGCATCTGACCCTGTGCCTGCTGCACCGTGCCCATGACGCCGTAGCTGAGCCATAGCTCGCCCTGCTTCGTGGCCATGCCGGGTATGAGGGTGTGGAACGGGCGCTTATTGGGCTCCAGGAAGTTGGGGCGCTCGGCGTCCAGTGAAAACGAAGCGCCTCTCGAATGGAGGACTATGCCGGTGCCGGGCACGACGAGGCCGCAGCCGAACCCCATGTAGACGCTGTTGATGAACGAGCAGGCGTTGCCCTCGCCATCGACACACGTCAGGTAGACGGTGTCGCACTTCGGCTGCGGCCAGCCGACCGGCGCCGGGTCCATGACCCTGTCTGGGCGGATAAGCTTTCGGCGCTCTTCGGCGTATGCCTTTGAGATCAGGTCCTCGGTCGCGACGTTCATCCTGGCCGGGTCGGTGACATGGTGCATGCCGTCGGTCAACGCCAGTCTCACGCTCTCGATGAGATGGTGATAGGTATCGGCCGTCTGGAAACCCATGTGCTTGACGTCAAAGCCCTCGACGAGGTTCAGCGCCATGAGCGTGTTTACGCCCTGGCTGTTGGGAGGGCACTGCCAGACTGTCACGCCCCTGTACTCCGTGCTTATGGGCTCCTCCAGGGTTGGGAGATGGGACGCCATGTCTTCGGCGGTCAGCCATCCACCGCGCTCCCGTACGTAGGCCGCGATACGCTCTCCGAGCTTACCCTTGTAGAACGCCTCGGCGCCTCCCTCGGCGATCGTCCTCATGGTCTCGGCGAGCTCGGGCATTTTCATGACTTCCCCGGCCCTGGGTGCGCGACCGTCCTTCAAGAGCTCGCCGCCCGAGGGGAACCTCTGGAGTTTGTGCGCGTTGTTGGCCCACTGACCGCTGATGATCTCCGATACCGGAAAGCCAACCGAGGCGTACTCGATCGCCGGTTCCAGGACCCTGGACAGGGGCATTTTCCCAAAGCGACTGACTATCTCGTCCCAACCGCTGACTGCGCCGGGCACCGTTACCGAGTAGGCGCTGTCGCTTGAGATCGCGGTCAACCCCTGGGACGTGAGCTCGTCGGCCGACGACGCGGCGCCTGAACGGCCGCTTGCGTTCAGGGCGACCACCTTCTTGTCCTTTGCCATCCAGACGAGGGCGAAGACGTCGCCGCCCACGCCCGTCGAAGCGGGCTCAACGACGTTCAACACCGCGGCGGAGGCAACGGCGGCATCTATCGCGTTGCCACCCTCCATCATCATTCGAAGACCCGCCATGGAGGCAAGCGGTTGGCTCGTGGCGACCATGCCCTTGCGGGCCATCACCGTTGAGCGCCTGGAGTTAAACACCATCTGAGCCACTAGCCTCCCTTACGAGCACTCCACCCAGGGACGCCTCGGTGAGCGCCGCATCGATATCCACGACGCGAGGCCCCTGACTGCTCAGGCAGACCTCGACCTTCTCGTTTCCTCTCAAGCTGAAGGTGCGCTCTCCGTCCAGGGCGATGGTCCCACGGCGGAGCCCCACCGAGACCCTTTCGCCAACTTTGAGCTCTGCCCATCTCTTGACGTCCACCTGGATTACCACCCCTGGGGCGATGGGAGCCGTCACCGATGGGCCGCCGGGACCGAGCTCCAGGTGAAGGCCGACTTTTTCGGTTATGCCGACCGGTCTGAGCTGGCCGCCGATCGCCGACAGTCCAATGCTCGAAGGCTCCGCCCGCGACAGAAACAGCTCGTGTATGGTGTCAATGTCCCATAAGGCCCGCGCGCCAACGAAGCGCTCCATCGAGACCGCCACGTCCACCAGCGCCATATCCCGATATTCGTCATCCACGTAGACTTCTAGGCGCTTGCTGCGCACGGTCGTCTTTCTGGCGTCCACGAGCCCGAGGGCCACGAGGCCTGCGGCGAGGCCTGCGAGGGTGCCTTCGACCATCGCCGGAAATACGTTATTGGTACCCGTCGAGACCGGCACCAGCGGCACGTCTTCGATGCCCTTGGCTACTACGCGATTCGTGCCGTCTCCACCCAGCGTGACGATGCATCCGACACCGGCGGCCTCCATCATCTTCGCGGCGGTCGTGGAGTCCCGCTCCGCGTTGTATATGATCATGTCGAGGAATTCAACTTGCAGGTCGAACTTCGTGCCGTCCAGCGCGCTATTGCCTAGCCTTGCCACGTCCGGCATCATGACGATGTTGCGCACGCCGACCGCGTCGAGGCCCGCGAATATGCGTCTGAGGATGTTGACCTTCTCCTGGTTGGGTACGACACGGCCGTGGGCGACGAGCCGTCTGATGTCCTTCCCCGCGGCGGGGTTGGCGATTATGCCGACTAAGGTCAACGCGGCCCTCTAGCTCTCATCGGGTCGGGGAGAGGAATCTGCGGGACCGGACATCCACGACGGGTCTTCGAGCTTCGACTTTACGGTGCGAAGGAACTCGCCGGCGGGTACGCCGTCCAGGGCACGGTGGTCGAAGGCCAGGCTCAGGTACATCATCGAACGGACCGCGATCTCCCCATCGACGACGGCGGGCTTCTCCACGACTCTGCCCACGCCCAGAATGGCTACCTGCGGCGGGTCGATAATGGGCGTGAAGGCGTCTATATCGTAGTTGGCGAGGGACGTTATCGTGAAGCTCGCGCCGGACATATCGTCCAGGGACAGCTCGCCCTTTCGGCACCTGTCGGCCAGCTCTCGGACCTCTTTGGCCACCGTGAGCAGGTCCTTTTCGTCGGCTCCACCGACCACCGGCACGAGCAGTCCGTCGGGGACGGCCATGGCCACGCCGACGTTCACGTCCCTCATAAGGCGAATCTCATCGTTCACGAGGGTAGCATTAAGTCTCGGATTTTCCTTCAGGGCGGCGGCAACGGCCTTCAATATGATGTCCAGGTCAAGAGGTCTTATTCGGGCCTGTCTCCACTGGGAAACGAGCGCCTCTCGAAGCCTCACCATCTCCGTGACGTCGGCCTCCGTCGTGAGCGTCACCTGGGCCATGGTCTGCGCGCTCCGCACCATGCGCTCGGCGATTGTCTTGCGCAGCCCACGCAGCGGGACGACCTCGCTGACGGCTCCAGCCTCGGCGATGGCCCTTTCGACGTCCGCAACGACGATCCTCCCAGAAGGACCGGACCCGTTAACCCGCCCAAGGTCGATACCGTTTTGCCTGGCAAGGAGTCTGGCCCTCGGAACGACCTGCATTGTTGGACCGGAGGAGACTGATTCTCGTTCGGACATCGCCTGCCGGACGTCGTCCTCGGTAATGCGGTCGTTTGGCCCGGTGCCTCGAACTGCGCTCAAGTCGATGTCGTTCTGGCTCGCGAGCCTTCTCGCAACCGGCGTGACCTGGCCCGACGAGCGCCCCTGCCGACCGGGAGCTTCGCGTCTTCTTTCGCGTCTGGGCGCCCCGACACGTCGGCGGCGTTCGGCGGGTTCGGGGCGAGGCACGGTCTCGCCGGGCTCCGTTATCACGGCGACCAGCGTACCGACATCCACCGTAGTGCCCTCGGGCTGCATGATATGTGCGACGACGCCCGACGTCGGCGCCTCCAGCTCCGAGTTGATCTTGGCGGTCTCGATCTCGACCAGGGGCTGACCGGCCTCTATCTCGTCGCCCTCCTTGACGAGCCATTTGACCAGCAGGCCGTCCTCCATATTCATGCCCCACTGGGGCAGCCGGACCTCGGTTGCCATATCAGCTCTCCGCTAACCTCATGAAAACGTGCGCGACCACTTCTCTATCGACAAAAGCGCACCGGCAATTCGTTGACGAAGCGCCTCGCCCGTCTCAGGAGTCCAGTCGTAAAAGCCCTTGCCCGTCTTCACGCCGAGCTCTCCTCTATCGACCATCTCCTTGACTATGCTAGGGAGCTTGTCGGACGCGTCCAGGTCGCCGATTAGCTGATCGCCCACGGCCGATAGCGTGTCCCAGCCCGCAATGTCAAATATTGCGAAGGGACCCGCAGCGGAAAGTCGCCTGCCGAATCCGTATCGCACAACGGTATCGACGTCCTCAGGCGTCGCAAACCCCTTTTCCACTAGCGAGAGGCACTCCCGGAGAAGAGCGATCTGCAGGCGATTGCCTATGAACCCAGGTAGCTCCTTCTGCACAGCGACGGGCTTCTTGCCGAACTTGAGCATCAGCCCGAATATCGTATCGAACGTCTCGTCGGAGGTCTCCGGACCACGGACCACCTCGACCAGTGGGACAAGGTAGGGCGGGTTGAAGTAGTGCGTGACAATCATTCGGTCGGGCCGCTTAGTCGCGACGGCCATTTGGCTCGGCATGAACGTAGACGAGTTGCTGGCGAATATCGTGCGTTCAAGGCACAGCTCTTCGAGCCGTCTGTATGTTCTGTGCTTCACGTCCAGATCTTCGGTCACCGCCTCGATGACGATGTCCGCGTCGGCCACGACCTCCTCCAGCGAGGTGCTTGCGTGGACTACGCCCGTCACTCTCTCGACATCGTCGGCTTCCACGATGCCCGCGTCGGCCAGCATGTTGAGGTTGCGCCTGATATCGGTCAGCGCCGCGCTCAATTGCTGGGAGCTAATGTCGTGCATACTCACTTCGTAGCCGGCGTACGCAAACTCCTGAGCTATCCCATGACCCATCAGTCCCGCGCCGACAACGGTTATTTTCTTGACTTCTTCGACGTTCACTGTCCAGACTCCGTCAGCTACTTTGACGATCAGGAACAAGAAAACCGAACATCACGTTCCACTCGCTGGCCAAAAGCCTACTCCAGTACGGCGTAGATCGCCTCCGTGACCTTCTCCTCGTCGGGCAGCACCAGCTTCTCCAGAGCGGGGCTGAAGGGCAGGTGACAGTCCAGGGAGGCCACGCGCTGTATCGGCGCCTGCAGCGTCCAGAACCCCTCCTGGGAGACCATCGCCGAAATCTCGCTGGCAACGCTGCAGCTCTTGTGCGCGGGGTCAACGACGACCAGGCGGCCCGTCTTCTCCACGGAGTCCAGAATCGTCTGCTTATCCAGGGGCACGATCGTGCGCGGGTCCACGACCTCCACGGAGATGTCCTCTTCGGCCAGCGCATCCGCTACCGAGAGCACGCGCCTGACCATGCCGGCCAGGGCCACGACGGTCACGTCCGAGCCCTCCCGCTTTACCTCGGCCTTTCCGAAGGGGATGGTGTACTCGTCATCGGGCACCTCGCCCCGAACACCGGCTAGGTTGTTGTCCTCGAAGAACATCACCGGGTCGTTGTCTCGGATGGCCGTCTTCAGAAGGCCCTTGGCATCGGCGGGGGAAGTCGGGATCACGATCTTCAGCCCAGGCATGTTCATGTACATAGAGTAGGGGCGGTCCGTGTGGTGCGCCGCCAGATTGTTGCCGTAGTTCAAGCCACATCGATACACGATGGGAAGGTTGACCTGACCGCCAAACATGTAACGCATCTTCGCCGCTTGACTCACAATCTGGTCCATGGCGACCCACATGAAACTCGACAGGGACTGTACTATGGGGCGCATTCCGACGGCCGCCGCGCCCACCGCGGCACCCATAAAACCGTTCTCGGAAAGCGGCGTGTCTATCACACGCTCGTCGAACTCCTGGGACAGGCCACCCGTCACGCCATAGATTCCTCCCCGGATGCTCTCGCCCATGATGAACACGGACTCGTCTCGCCGCATCTCCTCTTTGATCGCCTGGTTCAACGCCTCTGAGAATGTTAGCTCGGCCATTTCTTACCTCGTCTCCAACTGAAACCGACGGCTATGACTAAGAAACTATCTCAAAATGCTAACGCCGCTTACCCATCCACCCGGTCTGTTCTTGTACTGGGGGCACATCCCCCAGACCCTCTGCCAGAGGGGTGACACCCCCTCTGGTCTCCCCCGGGACCCTTTTCAGATAGTTACTAAGGGGAGCCTCATGCAGCTATGTCGCGAGCTCCCGCCGGTAGACTTCTATGAGATGGGAATGGGGTCCGCATACATGTCGGTGGTAAGGTCCTCGGGTTCAGGGTATGGGCTCTCACGGGCGAACTGGAGAGCCTCCTCTATGGCGGCGGCGACCTCCGCCCGCAAGCCGTCGATCTCCTCTTGAGTGGCGATGTCTTGCTCGACCAGCCACCGCGAGTGCAGGACGATGGGGTCCCGAGCGCGCCATTCGGCCACCTCTTCGTCGGTGCGATAGGGCTCACGCAGGATACGGTTCAGGCCCTCGGAGTGGTCCTCGTACCGATACGTGCGCGCCTCTATCAGGCTGGGGCCCTGGCCGTTTCTGGCTCTCTCCACCGCCTGTTGAGTCACCTCGTACACGGCCATGACGTCCTGTCCGTCGACGAGAATGCCCGGCATGTTGTAGGCGACCGCCCGATCCGAGATGTTCTCGACGGCGACGGTATCCCTAAAGTTGGTCGTCACAGCGTATTGATTATTTTCGCAGAGGAAGATGACCGGCAGCTTCCAGATGGCCGCAAGGTTCATGGCCTCGTGACAGGCTCCCTGGTTGCTGGCCCCGTCCCCGAAGAAGGGAATCACCACGCGATCGTTGCCCTTCATCTTGCTGCCGAGCGCCGCTCCGACGGCGACGGGAAGCGCGGAGGCCACGATTCCGGACTCACCAAGGATTCCGATGGTGAAGTCGGCCAGGTGCATGGAGCCGCCTTTGCCCTTGCAGTAGCCGGTGGCCTTGCCCAGGAGCTCCGCCATGGCCCGCCTGACGTCCCCGCCCTTGGCGATGGGATGGCCATGCGACCTGTGATTGCCGGTGATGTAGTCCTCGTCACGGAGTGCTGCGCAAGCACCCACGGCGACGGCTTCCTCGCCTATGTAGCAATGGGCCGCGCCAACGAGCTCACCCCGCTGCACAAGCTCCTTCACGGTCTCGTCAAACCTGCGAATGAGCATCATTCGTCGCAACATTCTCATGACTTTGTCTTTTTCGGCGTCCATACAGACCTCCTTGCTTGCCGGGCCCTTCCCATGAAATCCCTTCCAAATCGGGGGCAATTATAGCACTTAGCGGTTCGAATTGGCCTTCGGCACTTTAGGCGGTGGGCATGCCGGCTTGGCAGCGCTGGGGAATAGCCTTATGATGTGCTTCAGACAGATGAACCGGGCTATCCGCAGGTCCATTCGGGAGCGCAGACGCTTATGACGGATTACGCCTTAAGTGCCGACCTCGGAGGCACGCAGCTCAGGGTAGCTTTAGTAGACCGAGAGGGAGCCCTGCATGAGAGACACGCCACCGATACCCTCGCGCAACATGGGCGGGAGGCCGTGGTCAACAATCTCGTGCAGGCGCTCGGGCATGTCGCGGGGATGGTCGACAGGGCGTCCATAGTCGGCATCGGCGTCTCCATGCCGGGCCCGATCGACCCTGATGACGGCACGGTGTACGACCCGCCCAACCTTCCCGGATGGGGCATTTATTCAGCCAAGGACCGGGTAGAAGACGCACTCGGTATGCAAGCGTCGTTCGCCAACGACGCCTCGCTCGGCGCACTCGCGGAGCATGCCTACGGCGCAGGTCGCGGCCACAAGGACATGATCTACCTGACGGTGAGCACCGGAATCGGCGGCGGCATAATCATCGACGGCAGGCTGTACGGCGGCCACAAGGGGTTTGCCGGGGAGCTTGGACACATGACCATAGACCGCAAAGGCCGCCTGTGCAACTGTGGCAACATGGGTTGCCTGGAGGCGCTGGCCTCGGGAACGGCCGTTGCCCGCATAGCCAACGAGCGGCTGGCTTCCGGCGAGGATAGCGTCTTGTCGCAATATAGTAGAGATAACGGCGGACCGGTGTCGGCGTCACAGGTCGCCGCCGCCTCATCCGAAGGCGACCTCCTGGCCAGGTCCATCATGGACGAAGCCGCCGTCAATCTCGGCATCGGGATCGTGAGCTACATGCATATCTTCGATCCCGAGATTATCGTGATTGGGGGAGGCATGTCCCACAGCCTGGACCAGCTGTTGCCGGGAATCGAGCGGGAGATTCAGGACCACGCCATGGCCCATCAGAGGGAGAGAAGGCCTGTAGTCAAGTCGGAGCTGGGGGACGATGTGAGCATACTCGGGGCTGCGGCGCTGGCGTTCGACGCATTCGACCGCCGTGATCAGGACTGAAATCTGAAGCCCAGCGGGTCCTCATCGAACTCGATTTCGGCCAGCGCCGCTTGCGCGGCCTCCTCTACGGTCTCGTCGCCGGTCTTCACCGCCTTCTGAAGGGCACGCCTGGCGAGCTGACCGCCGATCTGTCCCAGGGCCTGTACCGCGGCGACCTGGACCTCAATGTCATCGTCATTGAACAACGAAATCAGGTGAGGCACGATGGTCTCGTCGCCCAGGAGTCCGCAGGCGTTCGCGGCCTCGAATCGCATGGCGGGGTCCTCGTGTCGCGTCTCCTTGAGAACCGTGCCAAGCCACTGGCTGTCGGCGCTTTTCCCCATCGCAAATATGGCGCTCTGCCTGAGCCTGGGGTTTTCGCTGCCGTATGCCTCGCGGACTATGCCTTCGATTTCGGGGGTATTGAAGCACGAGACGGCCTCGATCGCCCGCCTTCGCACCTCGATGTTCTCGTCCTGTTTGCCGACTACGTTCAATAGGGCATCGCGTACTCTGTCCGCGTCCCGCCCGAGGAGCTTGCCGTCCTGGGCCATGGACGAGAACTTCGACAGCGACAGTGCCGCCGCCGCCCTTACCTTTTCCGATGGGTCGTTTTTCAGAAGGCCAATTAGCGGCCTGACGACCACCCGGTCGTCGCACTCCCACAGGCCTCTGGTGGCCAGCTCTCGCACATCCTCGTCTTCGTCGTTCAGGCAGACGCGAAAAATGGCGCTGAAATCCAGCTCCATGTTATTCTCTCCCAGCTCGACGAGTTTACCGAGGATCTCCGTCTTGCGTGATTTTGCTAGGTCCACCCAGGCGGACCTGAACCCGAACACGTCTTCGCTTTCAAGGCTGGTGAGCTGCAAAAGCCCTGCGTGCTTCAGCGGCTTACTCTCGTCTCCAAGATCGGCAACAAATTTCTCTAGAGTCACGGAAGTCATCCTAGCAGTTTGGCTCCGATACAAGATTTCCGGAACGGCCGGCTTAAGCTTCCCCGCTTCTCGGAATTTAGGCTTTAGTTTTTGTTGAGCTGGTTGAACATGGTTAGAAATGCGTGCGGTCTGCGTGGAATGCTGCGGTTCCGTGGACTATATTCCAGTGGGAGCTTTATCAATACTCACCGGTACAACCTCACATAAGCTTACCTGGATCATCGCTAGGCACCGTATTGATTCGTCTCAATTTTGACGTTAAGGGAGCGTTCAGGACTTTGTCAAGAGTATGTAGGTCGTCAGAAATGTGAATTGACATTTTAGCCTATAATGGCCGTTATGCTGTATTGGTCGTATTCCGGACATCGTATAATGCGCGCCGGAGCGCGGTTGTGATAGGCTTGGCACAGCATCCTGATGCGCCCGTATAGGCTCTGACGAGTAGGTTGATTTGACGACTTCCGGCACAACGGCAAAAAGAGTTAAGAGCGGACGGCGTCCCAGGGCTTCGGCGCGAGACGTGATGGAGATCCTCGGTCCTGAATACGGCCCGGTCGAATGGGTTCCGCGCTACAACCCGGCCGAGGAGCTCGTTTACACCATCCTTTCCCAACACACTTCGGACCTGAATTCCGAGCGGGCCTTCAATAACCTGATGAAGACATTCGGCTCCCTCGAGGCCATCGCTGAGGCGCCGCCGGAGGAGATAGAGCCCGCGATCCGAATGGGTGGGCTGGCCAGGACAAAGGCCCCTCGAATCAAGGCCATTCTCAATCTCGTAATGGACGAGGTCGGCTCCTTCGACCTGTCGTTTCTTGCGGAGATGCCTCTGGAAGAGGCCAAGGCCTGGCTCAAGAAGCTACCAGGCGTCGGTCCCAAGACGGCGGCGATCATCCTCTGCTTTTCACTGGGTATGCCTGCCATGCCCGTCGACACGCATATCTACAGGGTTAGCCAACGCCTCGGGCTTATCAGGAAGAAGATCAATGCGGACAAGGCCCACGACATTCTGGAGCCGATGGTGGCGCCGGAGGACGTGTTCGCGTTTCACATCTATCTCATTCGTCACGGCCGGGCGGTCTGCAAGGCGCAGCGTCCGAGGTGCGGCCAGTGCATGATAGCCGATCGTTGCCCGTCCGCCGGGAAGTTCGACAAGCCACAAGCAAAGAAAAGGAAGTCCTCTCCAAAGAGGGCTCGATAGTCGAAGTTCCGCCTGGTTGACGTCCCGCTGCTTCTCTAGCCCGGAGCTTGTCTGCCCCACCCATGCGTTCTATACTTAGGTTCTGGGTAATCTAAGGAGGTAAGCCGAGGTGAAGGTAGGCATAATTAACGTCACCGGATACGCAGGCATGGAGCTCGCCCGTATCCTCCTCCGACACCCTGAGGCAGAGATAACCTCCGTTACGGGTCGAAGCATGGCCGGCAAAAGCATCGGCGAGGTGTTTCCTCATCTGGCCGAGCTGGACATGACTATCACCGAGGACATTACAGAGAGCGTCGACGTCGTCTTCTCGGCGCTGCCCCACGCCGCGAGTGCGGAGAGGCTGGCGCCGCTGATCCGGGACGGCGTCAAGGCCGTGGACATCAGCGCCGACTTCAGGCTAAAGGACCTGGCCGAATACGAGACCTGGTACGGCACGGCCCACCCTTGCCCCGAGCTTCTCGAGCAGGCGGTGTACGGACTGCCGGAGCTTCACAAGGACGAGGTCGAGAGGGCGAGTATCGTCGGCAATCCGGGCTGCTACCCATCGGCGGCGATCCTAGCGCTGGCCCCCGCGTTGAAGGCGGGCATAATCGAGCCTGATATCATTATCGACGCCAAGTCCGGAGTGTCCGGCGCGGGCAGGGGCTTCTCCTTCAACACGCACTACTCAGAGGTCAACGAGAGCGTCAAGGCCTACGGCGTAGACGGCCATCGCCACCTTCCCGAAATAGTGCAAGAGCTGTCCCTGATAAGCTCCAACGGCGGGGTGAATCTCACCTTCATGCCCCACCTTATTCCCATGACTCGCGGCATATTTGCCAGCTGCTACGCCCCCCTTAAGGAGGGCGCGATATCATCGGGCGAGGATGCCATTGGCGAGGTCAAGGAGCTGTACAACGAGTTCTACAAGAACGAGCCGTTTGCCAAGGTCGTCGCGGCTCCGCCTGCCACCAAGCACACGCTGGGCAACAACGATTGCGTCATATACCCGACGGTGGACACGCGCACGAACAGGCTTATGGTGTTCAGCTGCCTGGATAATCTGGTGAAGGGCGCGGCGGGACAGGCTGTGCAGAACATGAACCTCATGTTCGACCTGCCGGAAGACGAGGGGCTGAGACACGTGGCGCTGTATCCGTAAGTACGATATACCCCCTCTCTAACTCTCCCCTCCGAAGATATTCTCTAAGCGGAGTCGGAGAGCCCGATGCGTCGGACCGCGCGCAGGGGAGAGGACAAGATGGTGCTTCTCTTCAAGTTCCGGAAGCTAGAGGAGACAGAAATTCCTTCACCCTTGATGGGGGAAGGCTAGGATGGGGGTGTCGCGAATGGTCCTCTTGCAGCGATTCACTCTCTCCGAAGAATCCGCCTGGGTGGATGTCGGGCACATGCAAGCTGAGGCGACCTCCGCGCGCAGAGGAGTGGAGCGGTGCTCCGGATGACGGCTCTAAAAGAAGCCAAGAGGACGGAACGGCCGCCGGTTAACCGTTGCAACAGGAATGGATAGCGCCTAAAATGGATGAGCTCGCCGTATAACCGGCGAGTGCCGGCATGGGGTCCACTTTGACGCGCGATAATTCTCGCACTGAACAGGACCACTGCCGCTACAACGTGGCCCCATCGTCTAGAGGCCTAGGACAGCGGCCTTTCAAGCCGTAAACACGGATTCGAATTCCGTTGGGGCCATGCCACATCACTTCCAACCCCTGGAATCTACCATGCGCCACCTGCTCTTTGACAATGTCGCCGACCCCGAGTAGAGGGATGCCTAACGAGGAGCTGAAAAAAGCTGCCGAAGCGGGCTGGGATGAGATGTCTGAGACCTACCAGCGCGATTCTCGTATCTCCGTTGACGACGTTCATTACGCCCCCCTGGGTCCGGGCGAGCGCGAGCTGGGGTTGATTGGCGACGTAAGAGGCAAGCACGCCCTCGAGCTGGCCTGCGGCGCGGCGCAAAACTCCATCGCGCTGGCGAAGTGGGGCGCCTTTGCGACCGGACTAGACCTTTCGAAGAACCAGCTCGCTCACGCGAGGCGACTCATTGAGCAGGAGAACGTCGAGGTCAATCTGGTCCGAGGCGACGCCGAAAACCTTGCCATGTTCCGGGACGAAGCATTCGATTTGATCGTCTCCTCATTCGGCGTGGAGTTCGTCCCCGACCTTGGCGAATGTTTCCGCAACTGCCGCAGGGTATTGAAGGCGGGGGGCTTACTGATAATCTGCACGGCGCACCCCCTCGCGGCATTCGAGTGGGACGAGGACCAGAAGGCGCTGATCGTGACGGACTATTTTCACCCGCCGGTGGAGGTCTGGGGCGAGCTTTCGGGCACGGGGCGAAAGGGCCTCACTTTCTTCAGGACCCTCGAGGCGATGACGGGGCTCCTGGCAGACGCGGGCTTTGCCTTGCAGCGAATAGCGGAGCCCTATCCATACGCGCTGCCTGAGATGACTGAGGAGGAGAAGGTCGAGAAGATCGCGTACGGGGGCCCGTTCTGGGAAGGGATGTACGAGCGGTTCAGCCGCGTGCCGTTTTCAATCGTCTACAAGGCTTTCAAGGTTTAGACCGTCAGCAGCCGCCACCCACGGCGCGAACGATCTCAAGCCGGTCGCCATCCTCGAGGGTGACATCCCCAAGCTCGTCTCTGGGCACGACCTCGCCGTTGTGCGCGACCGCGATAGATTTCATATTAACGTTGAGCGTCTCGAGATAGCTGATCAGGTCCGTCGGGCCCTCTAGCCGGCTCTCCTTGCCGTTGATAATAAGGTTTATCATCTCTCTGTTACCGAGACCCCTTCGCCTCGACCTGTGTCCATGCTTCGAGCATCCGACCCTTGAGTGCCGACGCCGCCGTCTCAGGGTCCGGGCTTCCGGAAATCGCCGATATTAGCGCTACGCCCGACGCGCCCGCTCGAATCACGGCCGCCACGTTGTCATGATTGATGCCGCCGATGGCCAGGACCGGTACCGATACCTCTTCGGCTACTGCCTGGACGAGCTCGACGCCTGCGGTCGCGGCCCCTGGATGGGACCCGGTAGGAAATATGGTACCCAGGACCAACAGGTCCGCACCGTCGGCCTCCGCCCTCTTCGCCCCTTCGAGCGAGTGTACGGACCGGCCAATCAGTAAACTCCCACCGCAGACGGCCCTCGCCGCCGAGGTAGGCATAGCGTTTTCACCGAGCTGCACTCCGTCGCATTCCGCCGCCAGCGCGATATCCACGCGATCGTTTACAAAGAGCAGCGCCTTGCCCCTGGTGATGGCCCGTAACCGCTCCGCCATGAGATAGACGTCCCCGGCAGGCCGTTCCTTCTCCCTCAGCTGGACCAGGTCGACCCCTCCCGCCACGGCCGCCTCCACCACCTCCTCCAGGTCACGGCCGGCCGTTATATTCCGGTCGGTAACGAGCGACAGGCAAGGCGTCGGTAGGCGCGCCATGCGGGCTAGTCCCCGGAAGCCACGGGAGCAGCTACGCCCGCCGTAGGGCTGCTGGCGGTAGCCGTCGCCTTACGCTCGATGCGGCCTGCGAGATAGGCCTTGCGCCCGGCCTCGACGCCCAGCTTGAAGGCTTCGCCCATGAGCGCGGGGTCATGTGCCTGAGCTATGGCCGTGTTGACCAGAACGGCTTCGGCGCCGTTCTCGATGGCCTGCGATGCGTCGGACGGCACCGCGAGTCCAGCGTCCACGACGACCGGGACGTTCGCGTCTTCGATTATCAGCCTGATCTCTTCGATGGTCAGGATACCCTGGCCGGAGCCTATAGCCGATCCCAGCGGCATTACCGTCGCGCAGCCGATATCCTCCAGCCTTTTGGCCAGAACGGGGTCTGCGTGAATGTAGGGAAGGACGACAAATCCCTCTTCAATTAGCTGCTTTGCCGCCTCGAAGGTGCCGATGGGGTCGGGGAGAAGGTGCCTCGGGTCTGGTATTACCTCCAGCTTCAGCCAGTTGGAGCCAGTAACCTCACGGGCCAGGT
>JADFKI010000193.1 GCA_022565015.1 Chloroflexota bacterium | reverse complement strand
GATCAACGACAGCATCGTGGTCTGGGTCGCTACGTCACCGCGCATCGGGGGCCTCCTATTTCCCAACTTTCGTCTCAAAACTCATTGTATCCACCCTGCAGCAAAACGACTACTTTTTCAACACCCTGCTAGATTACGCCTTCGTTTTTCAAATGCACGATTTCGTCCTCGCTCAGGCCCAGCGCGCCTCGATATATATCCTCGTTGTGTTCACCGATCAGCGGCGCCCTTCGGGCAATGTTCCATGGACTCTCCGGGAGGCGGTAGGGAGGCCCCGGATATCGAATCGACCGCCCCAATTCAGGGTGCTCGACGTCCCTCATGAAGCCCCGAGCGGCCGTCTGAGGCGACTCGACGACGTCCTTTGGAGTGCCCGTGGGAACGGCGAAGACCTGTTTTTCGCGATTGAAGCACATTTCGAGAATCTCCATCCTGGTAAATCGGAGGAAGAAACCCGACATGAGCGCCTCGAAGCGCTCCTTTTCTTTTCCGTCCTGACGCAATATCGTCGGGTCCAGCCAAAGAGGATCGAACTCCTCTCCCAGCCCATGCTCGACCAGCAGGTCCCTGGTCGCCTCCATGGTCGTGCCCGCGGCGGCTGCGATGTAAAACACGTAGCCGTCTTTGCAGAGATACTCGGTGCGAACGCCGCCCCTTCCGCGGGCGAACAGCTCGCCGCGATGCAGCACGTGCCCCAGGACGTTGTACGTGGACATCGAGTTACCCGCGCCAAGAGACATCGCCCTCTGCATGGAGGTATCGATATGTTGTCCATCGCCGGACACGTCCCGGTACGCCACAGCCAGCATCACTGCGTCGGCGGCAAACGTCGAGGCCGTCCAGTAACCAATTTCGCTGCCGATGAGATAGGGAGGCCTGTGGGGAACGCCGACGAGCTGCATCACGCCGCTCATCGCCTGGCCAACGATGTCCGGCCCCTGGAACCTGCTATATGGACCTGTCTGACCAAAGGGCGTGATTGACGCAAGAATGAAGCTCGGGTTGAGCTCATGAAGATTCTTGAAACCCAGGCCCAGATCGTCCAGGTAGCCGGGCGTGAAGCTCTCTATCCCAATGTCGGCCCACTGGACCAGGCGCCTGAAGAGGTCTTGCCCTTGCGGCTTCTCCAGGTCCAGGGTGATGCCCCGCTTACTGGTGTTGAAGTGCCACCAGTAGAGGCTCTTTTCGGGGGTAGGGTCGTCATCGTAGAAGGGTCCGATTTCGCGCATGGGGTCGCCGTCCGGCGGTTCGATGCGGATGGTATCAGCGCCCATGTCCGCGAGCAGCTTCGCGCAGTAGACCCCGACGGGCCCTGAGAGGTCCAGCACCTTGAGGTCGGTGAGCGCTCCTTCGAGCTGTTCTTCTCGCGGTTCTACCATGTCTATTTTAATATCCTCGCCTCGACGCATTCCCGTTTGCGACAATACTGCGACACGCGCTTCAGCGGAGCCGACCTCTGGCCGTATAGGCCACGCGCCCCGGCCGAAAGACCTTTCAGTTGACGGTTACGAGTTCACGCCGGGACGGCGCACCCGAAAGGTAGCATCAACTCATAAAGTGGTCAACTCTCAGTTGGCGCTCATATTCGACAGCCAACTTGCCGATTGAGCTCGATTAATGTGAAATAGCCCTCGAAAGTATAAACTGCCGACAGGCGTTGTTGGCGTGCCATGAAACGGCGCGGGTGGACGTCAATGCGCGTGATGCGCCGACTCTATTTTCTGTGGACCAGTACGAATGAGAGGACGGAGATGAAGATAACCGATGTCAAAATCACGATGTTCAAATGGAACATCGCCCCATGGAGAACCGGCGGACGCATGGCATTCGGCGGCCAAAAGCTGCTTGGGATCGTAACCATCGGCACCGACGAGGGCGTCGAAGGCCACTCCTTCCTGGGCTCGTCACGGCAGGGCGCCGATGCCTTCGCGGGGCCGCTTTTGGAGTTCATAAAGCCGATGATCATGGGCAGAAACCCCATGGATATCGGGGCCATATGGAGGGACATGTGGAAGCAGAACCGGTCGGTTTCCACCAACGCGATAGGTGCGGTGGACGTAGCGTTATGGGACATTGCCGGAAAGGTCGCGGGGCTTCCCATTCACAGATTGCTGGGGACCTGCCGCGATCAGATCCCGGCTTACTCCAGCACCGCGTGGCACGAAACGGCCGAGGAGTACGCCGAGGAGGCCCTGAGCTTCCAGTCGATGGGGTGGACGGCACACAAGATACATCCCCACGGCGATCCAAAGACTGACGTCAAGATATGTGAAGCGGTCCGCAAGGCCGTTGGTGATGATATGACCCTCATGCTCGATTCCATGTGGGCCTACGGCTATGAGGATGCCCTGAGGGTGGGACGAGCCATCGAAGGTCTCGACTACTTCTGGTATGAAGACCCACTGGTCGAGGAGGACATCTATAACTACGTCAAGCTAAAGAGCAAGCTCGATATTCCGATAATGGCCACCGAGTACGCCCCGGGAAGGCTCTACGGAATGGCCCAGTGGATCCTGAACTATGCCACGGACATGCTGCGAGGCGATGTAGCCGTCACGGGTGGGATAACGCCCCTGGTGAAGATAGCCCACATAGCCGAAGGATTCGGCATGAAATGCGAGCTCCATCACGGTGGGAACTCCCTCAATAACGTAGCCAACCTACACATCATGATGGCCATGCACAACTGCGATTTCTATGAGGTGTTCCCGGCCACGGGCGCCAACAAGTACGGTCTGGTTGAAGACATAGAGGTCGATGGCCAGGGCCTTGTCTACGCCCCAACCAAGCCCGGCCTGGGATACGAAATAGACTGGGAGCTGGTGAAGAGGGAGCAGGAGCAGGTGGTCTCATAATCGACAACTGCTTGCGGCCGTCGCTCGATCGAATTTGGACCGAAAGGAAACCCTGACAATGAAGATAGTCGATCTCAAAACATATGTGGTCGCAAATCCTCCGCCCCATCACGGCGGACCATACTTCATATTCTTGAAGCTCACGACGGACGACGGCATCGAGGGCATCGGTGAAGTCTACGGGGTGCCGTTCAGCCCCGATAAGGTAACCCAGCTGATCGAAGACATAGTGGAGAGGTACGTTGTCGGCTGGAATCCCTTTCAGACAGAAAAGCTGTGGAGGACGATCTACTCGAGCGGCTACAGCCAGCATCCCGACCTGACGCTCGTCGCGGTGCTCAGCGGCATCGAGATAGCGTGCTGGGACATCGTGGGAAAGGCGCTTGGTCAGCCGATCTACAACCTGCTGGGTGGCCAGGTTCACGAGAAGCTGCGTTCTTACACATACCTTTACGCTGCGCCGCAGACTGAGCTCCAGGAAGGCAGCCGGGCGACCAGCATTCACACCGACCCGGTGGCCGCGCCTGAGAGGGCGGCCTATTATGCGGAGCAGGGATTCACCGCGGTGAAGTTTGACCCCGTCGGGCGCATGTCCGCTCTCGACCCCAGGCAGCTTTCCCTGGAAGTGCTCGAGAACGCCGAGCTCGTCACCAAGAACGTGCGAGAGGCCGTGGGAAGCAAGTGCGACCTGCTCATAGGGACCCACGGTCAGATGACCACCTCCAGTGCCATCCGGCTGGCGAAGCGGCTTGAGCAGTTCGACCCGCTCTGGTTCGAGGAGCCGGTCCCGCCGGAAAATCGGTCGGAGATGGCTCGCGTGGCCCAGTTCACCAGCATTCCGATAGCCTCCGGCGAACGCCTCGCCACAAAATACGAGTATGTCGAGCTGCTGGAGAGACAGGCCGCGGCCATTCTACAGCCCGCACTGGCCAGGATGGGTGGAATCATGGAGGCCAAGAAGGTTGCGGGCATGGCGGAAGCTCACTACGTTCAGATCGCTCCGCATCTATACTGCGGGCCGATTGAAGCGGCAGCCAACATACAGTTGGGGACATGCAGTCCAAATTTCTTGATACAGGAGAGTATTGAGACGTTCGGGGGCTTCTACGCTGAGCTGCTCAAGGAGCCGATCAAGTGGGAGGACGGCTACATCATACCCCCGGACAAACCAGGCCTGGGCGTCGAGCTGGACGAGGAGGTGGCGGCCGGAAATCCATATCAAGGAGCAGCGTTCTCGCCGGTGGTCGACTGAGAGGTTCAGCCGACCTGCGAACCAGGGACCTCTCCGACGAGTCGGGGCGCTGTATATTGGAGAGGGGATTTGTCATAGTTGGTGGAGCAGGTGGGACAATAGGCAGAACTATTGAAATGACATTTTCCATATCGTAGAGAGGGTCTCTCGGAATGCCCAAATGCCGAAACAAAGATTGGCCAAGGGTCTCGGCTGTAACGGCATGTCAATGTAGAGATCGCCGGTTCCACTCCGGTCGGGGTCGCCAGTTCAATATTTTTATTGACAGACCCGTTCCCTTCAAGATTCAGACGAAAAAATGGTTCGAACTCCTCTCTGGGCTCGACCGCAAACACCTTCTTGTCCCGCGCCCATATCTCTTCGAATAGACAGCGATCCCGGCCACCATTTCGGTGTCGCGCCTCCAGTCAACGCATGCGCATACGGCGAGAAGCCCAAGATGCTTACGATGATGTACGTTGACAGCAGCACGATCTCTAATTCTCAGGAAGGGAAGGTCGAGATCAAGTTCGACATGCTAGACAACGAGTCGCCGGTCCGTATCATCTCTGACGACAAAGACAAGCCCTTCGATGGCAAGGCGAAAGTCTGGTTCGATAGCGATGACATAGTCGGAGACATCGGCCTTGGCGGGACTTTCCTTCTCAATGCATTGAGCGCAGGGGAAAACAAGCTGAAGGCGGATAAGCGCGTGGACATATTTAACGACAGCGGTGACCTATTGCAGACGGTGAAGTTCCACACCTCTTGCTCGAAGCCATTGCTCGTAGGTGACCGGTTCGGCGGTGTCCTGCTCGTAGATTTCGTCCTGGAATGAGGATGAAAGATACAAGAACCACATGACGGGCGCCATGGGTTTCGTCCAGCGGAATTGGAAATAATTATGCGCTGCGGAGAGAGGGCCTCGCGAATTGCGGGGCCCTTTTTTAATGTCAACGACCTGGGCGGGCTATAATGAGTCCATCGTCGTGGAGATGTGTGATGGTGATGCGATGTCGTGTTGTGTGAGCCGGAAGGCGCTGCCGCCCATATCACCGAGCCATCCGACAAGCCGTGGCCCGACCGCTGAATTGGGATGAATCTCTTCCGGTCGGAAAAACACGTGAAGCGATGGGAGCACTTCATTTCGGAGTCTTCCGAATCTATCATGTCAGTCGGCGACAAGGCTTTCATCCAAGGCACTGAGTCACGCAGGCAGTGGTTGGACGAGGACTATTTCCCCCGGTGGTTTCCTCAGCGGGCACGGGAGCGAGACGAGGCACTTGAAAAACTGCGTAAGGCCAAGTCCTAGAAGACTTCACTGATGGAGTGAGTTTTGAGTATGCGGGATATCTAGAAGGTATATGACAAGAATCGTGAACGAACCTGCTGTGAGAAAATGAGACTTTATCTGATTGCCACGCTAATCATAGTCGCCGTGATTGGACTGTCATGTGGTGGAAGCAAGGCCGAGATAGACATTGAGGCGACCGTTCAGGCAGCTGTTCGGGCCACCCTTGAGCCGGCTTCTGCCGAGGCGCCGATAAGAGCTAATGCACCGACGCCGCCACGGGTGACGCCAACGCCGGAAAGCCCTTCGGTCTCTTTAGAAACCCCGAAAGAGTCCAGCCCTGAGGATATTGCGTCACAATGGGTTGAGGCGTTCAACGGCGCCGATATAGACGCGTTGACCGCTCTGTACACAAACGATGTTGTTTTTGATATCAAAGGTGATGAGACCCTGGAGGGGAAAGCCGAAGTCCTGGGATTTAATCTTGAATACATTCAAGGCAACGGCGAAGTCAGCTTCTATGTCTTGGAGACGGACGGCTCGTCCCTGAACGGCGAGGTATCCTTCGTCAACGGAGACGACCCTGGGGATGATATCAGCGGCTTCATGAAGGTCGAATTTGAAGGCGGTCGAATAGCCAGGATGGTCGTCACGCCCTTCGACGATCTTCAGCCCTTAGACTCATCTGAATCTTCTCCCGAAGAAACCCGGACGGCGGAGCTCTCATTTTTCGAGGAAGAGTTGGTTGGCCTATGGAGCAGGTATCACAGCTATGACGGGAGCACCCGATACATCAGATTCAACGAGGATAGGACGGCCTGCAAATGGGAGGAAGCCGGTGGGAGTAACAAAAGAAAGAAGGTTGGCTCATATCCCCATTGGGAGGTGAATGAGGACAATCCCATAAGGGAAAACCGCTTCAACGTAATCATCGAAAAGGCGGGAATAATTTATTCCTTCGACTACCCCTCAGACCAGCTCTGGCCCGGCAGCTACACAAACTTAAAGCATGGCAAGTCGAGCAGCGGGAAGACCTGTGAAGAGTAAAGCGAGCGCCCGCACCGCAGGACTGGCTCTGAGCGAGACCGAAGGGCCCGCGGTAACCCGGCATCTCAGGAGGTAAGAAAATGGCGACAATCAACTCTGTGCTAGGCCCTATAGACACCTCAGATCTGGGATTTACTCTATCTCACGAGCATGTCCTCGAGTGCTCGGCGGGAATTCAGCACTTGTACCCCGAGTTCATAGACCGTGAGGGAACCATAAAGAAAGCAGTAGGCATTTTCAAAAAGGCGTATGCGGAGGGCGTACGCAGCATCATAGATGTGACGACCATAGACCTGGGACGGGACATCGGGGTGCTGGAGCAAGTGTCCCGCGAGTCAGGGGTTCATATCATTTGCGCCACGGGCGTCTGGCTCGATATTCCACGCGCCTTCTGGGTTGCGACTCCCGATATGATTGCACCCCTATTCATTCGGGAGATTCAGGATGGTATTGAAGGGACAGGGATAAAGGCGGGGATAATCAAGGTCGCCAATGGCGATGACGGCGTCACACCCGAGGGGGAGATAATCCTTCGTGCGGCGGCCAGGGCCCAGATAGCCACGGGAGTTCCTATTTCAACACACACCGGGGCTCGGGGAAGAGTGGGAGAAGAGCAGCTCCGCATCTTCGAGGAGGAGGGGGTGGACCCGAGCCGAGTGTATATCGGGCACAGCGACAACACCGATGATATGGACTATCTGTCGGGCCTTGCTGAAAAGGGGGCCTATATAGGTCTGGATGGCCTGCGCGTCGCAGGAAACAGCCCCGGCACGCCCGATTTTCGGCAGCGAATAGATATTGTCGTCAAGCTGATAGAGGCGGGGTTCGCCGACCGTATAATGCTGGGCCATGACTGGTCGGTGTTAGGGGATATGTTCGGTGGGAAAGAGGCCCGCCGAGAAACCGAGAGACATAACCCCAACGGCTACCTGGTGATTTCCAGAGAGGTCATTCCAAGGTTAAGGCAGATGGATGTCCCCGATGAGACCATAGCCCAGATAATGGTGGAGAACCCGCGCCGATTCTTCGAAGAAGGGTAGAGCCGAAGAACGTCGTCACGGTAGACCACTCTCCCAGACTCCAG
>JADFKI010000192.1 GCA_022565015.1 Chloroflexota bacterium | reverse complement strand
CTTCACGTATTCATCATAAGTTACTTGACTTTATCGAATCACTTGCACTATAATGACGTCAAGCAACGAGGTGAGCTACTTCACCTCAAGAGTAATTGGATTTAATCTAAACAGGAGGACCGACAATGCTGCAGAGATGGGAACCGTTCCGAGAGATGAGGAGAATGGACGAGATAATGAACCGGCTATGGAGAGGCCACCTGAGAGACGGTCTTGGTGAAATCGAGAAGTGGGCGGTGCCGCTGGACGTAGTCGAAGAGGATGACAAGATCATCGTCCGCGCCACGGTGCCGGGGGTCAAGCCTGAGGATATCGACGTCACCCTCGAAAACGACGTGCTGACCATTAACGCGGAGACCAAGTCCGATACCGAGGACCGCAAGGAGAACTACCTCGTGCGAGAGCGCAGGGCAGGCAAGTTCCATCGCACGCTCCGCCTACCGGACACGGTCGATAGCGAGAAGGTGGACACGAAGTACGAAAACGGCATCGTGGAGATAACCTTCCCCAAGGCCGAAGCGAAGAAGGCCCGCCGGCTGAGCATCAGGGCGGCCTAAGCAGCTGACTGGACGCAAACTCATCCACAGGGGATGAGCTGAAGGCTGCACAACGCATAATGCGACCCGGAAGTTTTTCCTTCCGGGTCGCTTTCTTCTTCTCCGGACGACATATCGCTGCGGCCGCTTACACGAGGCTCACGTTATGTTGCGTGGGCGGGCGAAAGGCACGACGCGCGACGCCAAAGGCTGTTGGTGGCCGGTGCTTGCTGCTATAATTTCGACTGTGGCGGAAGGAAGCATATGAGAATCTATACGAAATCCGGCGACCATGGAGAGACCCGCCTTCTCATGGGCGGACAGGTCCCCAAGAACCACCCAAGATGCGAGGCCTACGGCGAGGCTGACTTCGCCACTTCCGCGATGGGGATGGCCCGGGCCATCTCGTCCAGCGATCGCGTGAAAGATGCCCTTCTCAAGACCCAGCGCGAGATGTTCACGGTGATGTCGGAGCTTGCCATCGAATCGGACCGCTACCACCACTTCAAGGAAAACTATAATACGATAAACGAGGAACACGTCACCCATGCGGAACGGCTCATTGACGACCTGAAAGAAGAGGTCGAGCTTCCACCCAAGTTCATCATTCCGGGGGCTTCGCCGGCCTCCGGCGCCATAGACCTTGCCCGCAGCGCGCTTCGGTCTGCCGAGAGACGCATCGTCGAGCTAAATCAGAAGTTTCCCCTGGACAACGATCAGATTCTTCCCTACGTCAATCGTCTGGGTGACCTGCTCTTCATGTTGGCGAGGTACGAGGACAAGGACCTCCCGATGGACATCGTGACGGGCACGAGAATCGAAGATAGTGAAGATGAGCAGAGCTCCTAGAATCGCTATCGTCGACTACCAGGCGGGCAACGTCCGCAGCGTACAGAAAGCGCTGGAGAAGTTCGGGGCCTCGCCCGTCATCACCGGCGACCCGGATTTTATCAACGAGGCGGATGGTGTCGTGTTTCCAGGTCAGGGCGCATGCGATTCTTCGATGAGGAATCTCAGGGAACAGGGCCTGGAGGACCCTCTTAAAAACAGCATCTCGAACGGCAAACCCTTCCTTGCGGTCTGCATCGGACTTCAGCTATTGCTGGAGGACTCCGACGAGGGCGATGAGCCCGGCCTTGGCGTCATAAAAGGGCGCGTTCGAAGCCTTCCCACCGGCCAGAAGATACCCCACATGGGATGGAACCAGGTCCACTTTAACTATATCCACCCGGCCCTGGACGGCGTGCCCAACGACTCTTATTTTTACTTCGTGCACAGCTACTATGCCGACCCCGAAGATTCGAGAATCGTCGCGGGCACGACAAGCTACGGACTGGAGTTTTGCAGCGCGGTCGCTTGGGACAACGTGCTGGCGGTCCAGTTTCACCCCGAAAAGAGTGGCTCAGTCGGCCTTCAAATCTACAGCAACTTTGCTAAGCTGGTAGAGTCGTCCATGTCGAAGGCGTCATGGAGGTAATCCCGGCCATCGACCTCAGAGGGGGAAGGTGTGTCCGTCTGTACCAGGGTGACTACAACAGGGAGACCGTGTTTTCGGACGACCCACTGGAGGTCGCCAGGCGCTGGGTGAAGTCGGGGGCCCGCAGGCTCCACGTCATAGACCTGGATGGGGCCAGGTCCGGAGAACAATCCAACGCCGAGGCGGCGTACAGGATCGCCGACGAGGCAGGTGTCCCTGTCCAGCTGGGCGGCGGCATCAGGAGCATCGAGTCGGCGAGGCAGGCTATCGAGCGGGGAATTGATAGAGTGCTTATGGGCACCGCCGCGGTCGAAAACCCGGACCTGCTGCGTGAGTTGGTCGGCGAGCTGGGCGCGGAACGGGTCGTGGTGACCGTAGACGCCAGAGACGGCAAGGTGGCGCTAAACGGTTGGACCCAAACCTCCGAGGTGGAAGCGGAACAGCTCATAAGGGATATGCGAGGGGTTGGAGTTAGCCGCTACCTCTACACAGATATTTCAAGAGACGGTACACTATCAGGGCCCAACTTCGATGCCCTGCACGGACTGACGGCCATACCAGACGTCAAGATAATTGCGGCGGGAGGTATATCGTCGGTGGAGCATCTGTTGCGCCTCAGTGAAATCGGAGTGGAATCCGCCGTAGTGGGCACGGCTATCTACACTGGTGATATTGATCTTGGCCAGGCAGTAACGGCACTTGGGGCCGCTTAGAAATTGACACTCGGGTTAAGGGAGAGATAATTCCATGACACAGGGAACGCAGGTGAAGGAAGACACTAGTGAGCCGCAGGAGGACGAAGACCCATTTCAGAAGTTGGACCCGTATCGGGTCATGTCGATCATACCTCTCATCCCTTATCAGGTGATCGTGGATGTGGGCTGCGGCACTGGAAAATTTACGATACCTCTGGGGAAGTATGTCTTCAACGGCAGGGTTCACGCCCTGGATTCCGATAAGGCGTCACTTGACGCAATCGCCGAGCAGTGCAAGCAGATCCGCCTTAGCAACATCGATTTCGGCGAGCTGAAGAACGACAAGCTCCCCCTCGATGACAATAGCGCAGACGGAGTCTTCGCTGCATTCTCGCTCCATAAGGCCTCAAATACCAACGATATACTGAGTGACGTTTTCCGGTGCCTGCGCAAAGGCGGCTGGTTTGCGGTCCTGGAGTGGCAAAGGAAACGCACCAAGGACGGACCTTCGGTGCGAGACCGGTTGGACGAGCCCAAACTCATTGAGGCGGCCAAGAAGATCGGCTTTAGGCTGACGTCCCGGCATGACATGAACGACCAGCACTATATGGTCGTCATGAGAAAGTAGGGCCCACAGCTCGCCATGCTAACGAAGCGAATAATACCCTGCCTGGACGTCGATCGAGGCAGGGTCGTGAAAGGGGTGAGCTTCGTTAACATTCGCGACGCGGGCGACCCGGCTGAGCTGGCCCGTTTCTACGACCAGCAGGGCGCAGACGAGCTGGTCTTCCTGGACATCACCGCCAGCTCCGACGATCGCGACATTATGGTGGACGTCGTCAAGAAGGTCTCCGAGGAGGTCTTCATACCGCTCACGGTCGGCGGCGGAATTCGAAGCGTCTCCGACGTTCGCCGCATGCTGGAAGCGGGCGCGGACAAGGTCTCCTTCAACACGGCGGCCATAAACGACCCCTCTGTAATCAAGCAGGCATCGCAGTTTTTCGGCTCGCAGTGCATCGTCGTAGCCATCGACGCCAAGAGGGTAGGGCCGGGTACACATCACGACGCGCCGGTCGACAAGGCCGTCCAAGACCTTGCGATGGACGCTGAGTCGCGGTGGCAGGTCTACGTGCACGGCGGACGAACGCCTACCGGCATCGACGCCCTGAAGTGGGCGAGGCGTGCCGCAGAGCTAGGAGCGGGCGAGCTGCTGGTTACGAGCATGGACACGGACGGACGGCTTACCGGATACGACCTGGAGCTTCTTCGGGAGATTTCAGACAGCGTGACGATTCCGATCATCGCCAGCGGTGGCGCCGGCGAGCCTGACCACCTGCTTCAGGCGATCGAGAAGGGCAGGGCGGACGCCGTGTTGGCCGCAAGCATATTCCACTTCGGCACTCACCCCATCGGCGAGGTAAAGGACTACCTGAGGAAGCACGGTGTCCCCGTGCGACCGGACCCCGAAATCTAGACATCCTTGACAGGTGCGATCATGGTAGAGATTCAACTGGATGAGAAGGGCCTCGTGCCGGCCGTAGCGCAGGACGTCAACAGCGGCGAGGTCTTGATGCTGGGGTATATGAACCCCGGCGCGTTGAAGAGGACCCTGGAGGGCGGCGAGGTCTGGTTCTACAGCCGCAGCCGCTCAGACCTCTGGCACAAGGGTGAAGTTTCCGGGAACTACATGCGCGTCAAGTCCGCCGCGGTGGACTGCGACGGCGATACGATAATCCTCCAGGTGGAGCCCGACGGCCCCATATGCCACACCGGCAACCAGACCTGTTTCTTTACCCCCATAGAGGACTTCCCGGAGTTCACGCGTGCGGAAAAGGGGCCCGGCATATTGGAGGACCTATTCGCCGTCATCCAGGACCGCAAGCGAGATATGCCCGAGGGTAGCTACACGGCACAGCTCTTTTCGGACGGGACGAAGAGAATCGCCCAGAAGGTCATCGAGGAGGCCGGCGAGACGGCGCTGGCGGCGGCCGTTGGAGACAAAGAGGAGCTGGTCAAGGAGTCCGCCGACCTGCTTTACCACACCCTCGTTCTCCTTTCAGCGCTTGGAGCGAGGCCCGAGGACGTTTGGCGGGAGCTGCGAAGCCGTCAGGGTTGACCGGTCTCGTCCGCACTGGATTCCGCCGCGCTATACTCTGATTCAACCAGGGCAATCCCCTTATCGTCCACTTCCAGCGTGCGCCTCATGGCTGTTATGGCGATTTCGATCTGGTCGTCTTCCGGCTCCCTGGTGGTGAGCGCCTGAAGCGCGAGGCTGGGTCCGGTTATCAGGGCTACGAGGGGATTTCCGGAATACCTACCGCTGAGCCGGATGAGCTCGTAGCTGACGGCGGCGATGAAGGGCATCAGCACTATCCTGGAGGCGATCAGCCACCAGAAGGGCTCTCTTCCTACGATCACGAATACTATTATGGCCACGACCATTACGACCAGCAGGAATGCCGTTCCACACCTGGGATGGGCCGTGGAATATTTCCGCACCGATTCAAGCGACAGCACTTCGCCGCGCTCTTGAGCGTGCACGGTCATATGCTCCGCGCCGTGGTACATGAAGACGCGACGAATGTCGCTCATCCTGCCGATCAGCAAGATGTAAGCCAGGAAAATGCCGAGTCTAATCAGTCCCTCGGCGATGTTCGTCGCATAGCCGGACCCCAGAGCGCCCTCGAGGCCGCGGCTGGCGAAAACAGGCACGAGAAAGAAGAGCCCTATGGCGAAAAGCAGCGACACCAGCATCATGGAGACCATGGAGACCTTGCCGACCTCCTCGCCCTCTTCCTCGATGCCGACGTTCGCCGAGTAGCTCAGGGCGCGCATTCCCAGGATAAGGGTCTCCATCAGGGCTATGACGCCGCGCACGAGCGGAATCTGCCTGAGGCGGCCCGTGAATAGCGGAGAAAGCCGGCGGCTCTGCAAGGCTATCGTGCCGTCCGGCCTTCTCACGGCAACGGACACGTTGGTGCGGCCGCGAATCATCACGCCTTCGATTACGGCCTGTCCGCCGTATGTATGGCCGCGCTCCGTGCTCATCGAGCCTCCCGTCTCCAACCTGGGCTTCGCCGCAGCTCAAGCTTGAACGTCGCTAAAGATTCCAGGTCGTTTCCCAATCCGTCTATCATCAGATAGATTATCGGCTTAAACAAAACAGGGGCAAGCTAGGCTCACCCCTGTCTGACTGATTCGCTACCGGACTACTGGCTTAGGCTAAATCTGCGCCTCAGCCGCTCAACCCTGCCCTCCGTATCGACGATTCGCTGCTCGCCCGTGAAGAAGGGGTGGCACTGGTTGCAGATCTCCACCCGAAGCTCCGGCTTGGTAGACCCGGTGGTGTAGACGGAGCCGCAAGAGCAGACCATGCGGGCCTCAGGGTGGTACTCAGGATGTATACCTTGTTTCATTTCTTTCTTAACCTCCCGTCACGGGATAAACGCTGGCGCGCTTTTTGGAGCGCGTCTTGTGCTCGAATTTTACAACGCCGTCGATCAGGGCAAAGAGCGTATGGTCCTTTCCAAGTCCCACGTTGTTGCCGGGATGAATCCTGGTCCCGCGCTGCCTGACTAGTATCGAGCCCGCGGAGACCAGCTGATTATCGTACCTCTTCACGCCCAACCGCTTCGAGTTGCTGTCGCGGCCGTTCTTAGTGCTGCCGCCGCCCTTCTTATGTGCCATGAACCATACCCCTACTAATGTGAGATGTCAGTTATACGCAATTCGGTGTATTGCTGCCGGTGTCCGTTCTTTCTACGATACCGGGTCTTCGCCTTATACTTGAAGACGATGATCTTCTTTGCCTTCCCTCGGCCCAGGATCTCGGCGGTAACTTTGGCGCCGGCGACGGTCGGGCTTCCCAGCGTCACCTCGCCCTCGTCCGACACCATCCTCACGTCTTCCAGCTCTACAAGGTCGCCTTCGTCCCCAGGTAGAGACTCCACCCTAATCGTGTCGCCGGGCTGAACGCGGTACTGTTTTCCGCCCGTATTTACAATCGCATATGTAGTCATTAAAAAATAACCTCGACTACCAATTTTATGGGTTGCACGGCCCCTCCGTCAAGGGAATCAGGCTGTCGGGTAGTGTCCTGATTTCAGCGGTCATGTTCTCTCAGGAAAGACCGCCTGAATTCTCGCATTATGGCGATACCTTCCATTATTAGCGGCTTTGTATTTGGGAAATAAATTACTTCCGTAGGTTTGCCATAGATGTCCTTTACCATTGTTACGGGCGGTGCAAAATCGCCATCCGATGAAACAATTATTCCAGTATCGAATTCGTTTTGGGCTGCTAATTGCATAAAATCAGTCGTTAGTGCGGTGTCAGCGCCTTTTCGACGTAGGACAAATAGCTTTTGCCGTCATCATCAGTTTTCATAGTTGGCCTCAGCCAGCCACGCTGGAAAATGAGGTTTGGTGTTTTTTGAACCTGTGCGTAGTATTCATTTTGCTTCTCGGTGAATGATCGACCACCAGGCGGCGGGGCATTATAATAATAGATGCGCTTCAGCTCCCTTTCGGAACCGCAGATGCGTGAACACATGGAGCCTATGTCGACCCACGTCTTGTACCCCGCGCCCTTTAAGAGATGATATAAATTGTTGCCATCTACGAATACTATGACCCGTTTTGCGCTTGTCATTGGCTCCGCTCACGTGTTCTTATTGACAATCCAGCAATATTGACGTATATTATGGTTAATGACTGCCCTATGGAGAAATGAGTATCCATAGGTAACGAAGGGCCAGACGCAAGTCGGCCCTTTTGTTTTTAGCTATCTTTCTGGTTTAT
>JADFKI010000013.1 GCA_022565015.1 Chloroflexota bacterium | reverse complement strand
CAAGACCTTCATCTTGGTGCCGGTCCTGTATCTCTCCGACATCACCTGCTCGCTGGGCGGCATCACGGCTTCCGCGCGTCCCAGATCCACGATGACCTGTCGAGGCTCGACGCGCTGTACCGTGACGGAAAACACCTCGCCCTCTTTGCCTTCGTACTCCTGGAACACGAGCTCGCGTTCGGCCTCTCGGAGCCGCTGCATCACGACCTGCTTTGCAGTCTGCGCCGCGATGCGACCGGGGGTATGAGGTATGCTCTCGGTGACGACGGTATCGCCGAGCTCGGCATCGGCCTTGATCTTCTTCGCGTCCTTCGGCAAGATCTCGATCAGATCGTTTGTTACTTCTTCGACCACGGTCTTGAGGATGAAAACCGTAACGTCTCCGGAGCCCGGATCGAGCCTTACGGTTACGTTTTGTCCCGCAGTGATGCTGTCCTTCCTGTAAGCGGAAACAAGCCCCGCCTCAATGGCGGTCAGCACTATCTCCCTGGGAAGGCCACGTTCGGCCGCTAGCTGAGTGAGGGCGACTAAGAAATCGCTCTTCATACGTTCAGCCTCCTCCTCCTGGTACTAAACGCATCCCCTTTTTAACAAAGAAAGTGGGGTACCCCCACTTCTCATCAAAAAAGCGTATTCGAATTAAAGTATAGCATCTCTCTGGCGGTATAGACAATCTTACAGCCACCATTATCTTGTCGTTTTCCCTTCGCAAAACGGTTTGTCGATTCGATTCCCAAAGGCGATCGAGTCTTGAAGCGATCATGGTAGCGGATGGTCGAGTCACGACCGTCCAAAGGCATTGGGTGCCCGCCGGACGCGTTTTGGGATGCCGGTTGCGGGGTCTCTGCGGGCCGATCTTGTTCTTCCCAAAGGTATGGGAGAGGCAGGGCGCGTAGAATCACGACCGGAGCGGCCGGTCAAGCCCAGCCCTGGGTTTTTGCCCACGCGGGGAATGACGTCGAAGAACGGGCCTTAGTTCGTCATCCCACAAGGGTGGCCCGTGCGTTTCGAACCCCCCGCATCGTTGCGAATAGGGTCGGAGAAAGTTTCGCAACAGGAACGAGTAACAGAGCCTCCATATGAAGTAAAATTACTGCCAATGCACCAGCACCAATATCCGTGCCAATCGCCGAACAGAATATGGAAACAGACTGTCGCCCGTTGTCTTGGGCTTGCGGCACGTTCGCTGGCGGCGGCATGCGCGGTGCTCGTCTTGGCCGCGGCCTGCGCTCCGAGGCAGCCAGACCAGCGGCAGCTCCTTGTCTTTGCCGCCGCCAGCCTCACCGACAGCCTGACGGAGCTGGCGGAAGAGTACGAGCGCACCCATGGGACTGAGGTGTCGTTCAGCTTCGGCGCATCGCAATCGCTGGCCCAGCAGATAGCCAGCGGCGCTCCGGCGGACCTGTTCCTTGCCGCGGGCATGTTCCCCGTCGACTCTCTCAGGGAGAGGAATCACATAGAAGGGGACGTTGAGGCCCTCTTGTCTAACAAGCTTGTCGTGGTAACAGCCCCAGACGTCCCGCCCATCAGTTCCCTCGGTAACCTGGCGGACGAGTCCATCGAGCGGATCGCCGTGGCAGACCCGGAAATCGCTCCGGCCGGGTCCTACGCTCGCGAATCACTCCGGAGCCTGGGCCTTTGGGAAGGCATCAGATCGAAGCTGATATTCGGGGCCGATGTGAGAGCGACGCTGGCCTACGTGGAGGCGGGCAACGTGGACGTGGCGCTCGTGTACTCGACGGACGCGCAAATAGCGGACAGCCTGACGGTGCTTGATATCGTCCCCCTCGATTCCTACACGCCTATAATCTATCCAGCCGCGATACCGCTGCTCTCGGACAAGAAGGAGGCGGCGCGCGAGTTCCTGGCATTCCTGAAGGGCGAGAAGGCCATGAAGGTGTTCGCGAGACACGGGTTCGGGCCTGCGCCGGACTCCCGTTGAAGGTCAAAGCCGATATCATGGCGTTAGGAGCGATATACCGTTGAATACCTGGGGCATCGTGGGCATCACCCTACAAATCGCCCTCGTCGCCACGTTGATAGACTTTCCAATCGCCCTGGCGCTCAGCTGGCTGATAGTCAAGAAGCGCATCAGGGGGAGGACTATTCTGGATGTCCTGGCGTCGCTGCCTCTGGCCGTGCCTCCCGTCGCCATCGGCTATTTCCTTCTGATTCTGCTGGGTCGCAACGGACCGATCGGCGGTTTCCTTCACAGCGCCTTCGGTCTGGACGTCGTCTTCACGTGGGTGGCCGCCGCGCTGGCCTCGGCCATCGTAGCCTTTCCGCTCATGGCGAGGGCTATCATGGTCGCGATGGACGGCGTGGACGAGAGGTTCGAGATGTCCGCACGTAGCCTTGGAGCGGGCACCATGAGGGTGATCATGACCATCACGATTCCCCTGGCGTACAGGGGCATGCTGGCCGGGGTGCTGCTCGGCTTCGTCAGGGCCCTGAGCGAGTTCGGAGCGACGATAGTCGTCGCCGGCAACATCCCCGGCAAGACCCAGACCATCCCCCTGGCGATATTCTCGGGCGTTCAGCTAGGGGACAATGACACCGCCATGAGGTTCGCCGCCATTTCGATCGCGCTCGCCGTCGTAACGCTATTGATGCACAACTGGCTGTTGGAGCGCAGGGCATGAGTCGTTCGCTGGAGAGTAGGGCATGAAAGAGAAGACGGAGCCTCCTTCCGAGACCCTGCTGTCCTTCAATATCGAAAAGCGCTACCCCGATTTTACGCTCCAGTGCGAGGCCGAATTCCCCCCCGGTGTGACGGCCATATTCGGGCCGTCGGGCGGCGGCAAGACGACCCTTCTCAACTGCATCGCCGGTCTTGATTCGCCCGACAGAGGCGAGATCCACTTTCGCGGACGGCCGTACTATTCAAGCTCCCCGCGCAAGAATGTTCCGGCCGAAAAGCGGCGCTTCGGGTACGTATTCCAGGACTCAGCGCTGTTCCCCCACATGAGCGTCAAGGAGAACGTCTTATACGGCTACAAGCTGTCGCATGAGAGTCTCAGAACGGTCGACCTTGACCAGCTCTTGACGCTGTTGCAGCTGGGACCGCTGATGGAGCGCCGCGTCACCAGCCTGTCCGGCGGCGAACGTCAGAGGGTTGCCCTGGCCAGGGCGCTTGCCGCCTCACCGGACCTGCTGCTGCTGGACGAGCCCCTGGCCTCCCTGGACGGCCCGTTTCGCGGGACCATAATCTCGCACCTGAAGAACGTGAGAAGGGAGCTGGACATGCCGATGATATACGTCTCCCACTCCATATCTGAGGTCATGGCCCTGGCCGACTCGGTGCTCGTATTATCCAAAGGACGCAAGGTCGCCCAGGGGAGACCATCCCAGGTCCTGGTACACCCGGATGTCTCGGCACTGGCCGACTACGCCACGCTGGAGAACCTGATCGAGGCCGAGGTCGTGGAGCAGGCGTCGGAGGAGGGCCTGGCGAAGCTGAGGGTCGGGTCGGCCACGCTGCTTGCGCCGGAGGTCTTTCGGCCAAACGGCGCACGCGTCATGGTCTCCATCCGGGCCGGCGACATAATAATGAGCGTTGATAAGCCACCGAGAACGAGCGCAAGAAACATCATCGAGTCAACGGTCGAAGAGGTGCATGTGCTGGGCCCGAGGGTGCTGGTCTATACGGACATAGGGACCAGAATGATCGTGGAGATAACCCAGGGCTCCATGAGGGACCTGGGTCTGAGGCCCGGATCCGCCGCTTACCTCATCATAAAGACGAACAGCATAATGGTCCTGGACAGCCCCAACGACCTGGACTGACGTCCTGCCGCCTGTCAGGTCCCCAGGGCACGACGGCCGGTCTCGCAGAGGTCGGCGAGGCAGCACCGGTCGCACGTCGGCTTGGTCGTGCAAACGGAGTTGCCGTGCCTGACCAGCAGCGCGTGATATTCAGAGTATTTTTCTATCTCAGGCGCGAGGTTTTCCTCGAACAGCCGTTGAATCGAGGAGTACGACGCATCTTTCTCGATAGCCCCGATTCTGGAAAGAATGCGTTTCGTATAGTTGTCGACGACAAACCTGGCCTTGCCGACGGCGTAAAGAAGTATGGCGTCGGCGGTCTCCCGGCCGACCCCATGGATCCCCAGAAGCTCTTCGCGAAGCATCAGAACGTCTTTCTCTTTCAGGCGCTCGACGGAGTCGGAAAAACGGTCGCCGATAAATTGCGCCAGCGACTTGAGCTTCTTTGCCTTTGAGTTGTAGTAGCCGCTCGGGTAAAGCAAGGCTGCGAGCTCGTCCCCATCCATCCGGCGAATCGACTCTGGGGACAGGACGCCGGCGGCCTTGAGATTCCCCAGCGCCATCTCCACGTTTTTCCACGAAGCGGCCTGGGTCAGCACGGCGCCGACCATGATCTCGAACCAGCCGTCGCCGGGCCACCAGTGCTGCGGGCCGTGGAACTCGAGCAGGCGCTCGTACAGCTCCTCCAGCAGGTCTCTATGCGGCTTTGCGTCCAACTAACGTCGCTCCTTCAAGATGGGAATCTGCGCTTGAATCGCGATACTGGACATGTTGACGCTGCACCGGAAGGCGTATGCCTCCACGCCCGCCTCCATCGCCTCGTCCATTGCCTCCCAGAACTCCGGGTCCGCCGAATTATTGGGCGAGAAGCCTTTCACGTCCGGCCTCTGCACGACAAAGACCACCGCACCTCTGCCGCCTTCCAAAACGATCTCCCTCAACCCCTGGACGTGCTTGCGGCCCCTGGTGGTCGGTGAGTCGGGAAACAGACCCACGCCGTCTTCAACCAGCGTCACCGACTTCACCTCCACGAAGAGGCGCTCGTCGCCCGTGCTCAGCATGAAGTCGAACCGACTCTTGCCGTGGGTCACCTCACGCCTGCGGTCCATGTAGCCCGAAAATTGTTCTATCCCGTCGGACATGATGGCCTCTTCCACGAGACGATTCGGCAGCCGGGCGTCGGCGGAGACCAGCGTGCCGTCCACCTCCACGAGAACAAGGTCGAAGCCCGTTTTGCGCAGCGAGCCCTCGGGCGCGTGCGACAGGTATAGCGGGTTAGCCGGCAGAAGCAGCTCCTCCAGACGCCCGGAGTTCGCGACGTGAGCGACCACCTCTTCGCCTTCGACAATTGCAGCCAGCGCGAAGCGGTTGAGACGTGTCACGAATTCGGCCCGGACCAGTGGTTGCGGAAGTTTCATCAGGGTTTTTCTGCGGTGCCCTTCGAGCTGAAATCGGGTATCTGAATCCGATCGTCGTTCATCAAAAGCCTGTCCGAGAAAATGCTAGCACCGCGAAGCCGCGAGAACAACTTGCCGCGTGTTCGTTCAACAACTAAACTGGATGTAAGCTTGTTGGCGTCATGGAGTGGACTTGAAGAAGTTTATCGACCGTCTCGCGGCCGTATCGTCCAAGAACGAGAGTCTGGTCTGCATTGGGCTTGACCCGGACCCTGAACGCATGCCCGTAAGCGACGTGTTCGACTTCAACAGGGCGATAATCGACGCCACGAGAGACCTCGTATGCGCCTACAAGCCCAACCTCGCGTTTTACGAGTCCCGGGGCATCCAGGGGCTCGAATCCCTGAGGGCGACCGTGGACTACATTCGTAAGGTCGCGCCCGATGTGATGGTCGTGGGGGACGCCAAGCGGGGAGACATCGACTCGACCAACGTCCACCACGCCAGGGCGCTGTTCGACTTCTGGGGCTTCGATGCCGTCACTGTAAACGGCTTCGCCGGCGGAGAGGCCCTCGAGCCATTCCTGGAATATGAAGACAGGGCCGTGTTCGTCTGGTGCCGCTCGTCCAATCCCAGCGCCCGCGAGCTTCAGGATGTGGCCGTAGCTACGTGCGACGGTGAAAAGATGCCCTACTACGACTGGATGTCAAGAGTGGTCGGGGGCTGGAACAGACGTGGCAACGTGGGCCTTGTCGTCGGCGCGACATATCCGGAGGAGCTCAAGGCAGTTCGGTCTAACTGTCCGGGAATGCCGATACTCGTGCCCGGCGTCGGCGCTCAGACTGGGGAGCTGGATAGCTCGGTGAGGTTCGGGTTGGACGCGGACCGGCCCAACATGCTGATCAGCTCTTCCAGGGGAATCCTGTACGCATCCAGCGATAAGAGCGACTTCGCAAGCGCGGCCCGCTCGGCTACGGAGGACCTCCGGGCGTCGATTAATCGGGTCCTTGCCACTGAGGGTAGGGGATGGTGTTAGACTTAAAGCTCGAGGACATCGTGCGACTGAAGAAGGCCCACCCCTGCGGAAGCTACGAGTGGGCCGTGGTCAGGCTGGGCGCGGACATAGGCATCGTCTGCAAGGGTTGCGAGCGGCGGGTGATGCTATCGCGGTCGGCCCTGGAACGGCGTGTGAAGACCGTAAACGCGCCTAAAGTTTAATGGTCAATGTCATAGGTTTATCAGTCAAAGAGGGGATAAGCGAGGGGATTGTCGATCCCGATGGCCATCTTAGATACCCTGGGGAAAATGACGGTTTTACACGCTTACAGCGTTGACACTGCCCGGGTATATGAATAAAATGGCTGAGCGTTTCGCGGATGACAAGGAGGTCTGGGGTAATGTTGGAGCTCATCATTGACAGCATACGTGTGAGCCTGATGAACTACCAGAGGGTAGTGATTCTGCGCGTCAAGGACGCCGACAAATACCTGCCGATTTGGATCGGTCCCACCGAGGCGGATGCGATCGCGCTGAAGCTACAGGACGTGGACGTACCGCGACCGCTTACGCACGATCTTCTGGGCGCCATCATCACTTCTCTGGGAGCCACGGTCGAGCATATCCTGGTCTCGGACCTGAGCGACGATACCTTTTACGCGAAGATCGTGCTCAAGCTTAACGGCTCGACGTTGGAAATAGACTCTCGTCCCAGTGACGCGCTAGCCCTGGCCGTCAGGACCAAGGCCCCGATATTCGCGGAGAGCTCCGTGGTGGAGAAGGCGGGCGTTCAGATGGATATGGAGTCGGGCAAGCCCGTGATTCCAGGCCAAGAGACGAACGAGGTCCGGGAAGATAGGCCTGTAAGAGAAGAAGAGCTCAAGGGCCTTTCGGCGTTCCAGGACTTCATAGGTCAGCTCGACCTGGAGGACATCGGCTCGGAGGACAACCCCTCCACCAACAATTGAACGGCTAACACCTGTGGTCTTAAGGCAGATTTACCAACGAAAATCCTCGCTCCCAGCAGCGGGGATTTTTGGTTTCAGCCCAGTTTGCGGCTCAACTCTCCGAAGAATCGGTCCGAGCAAAAAATCCCTTCCCCCATTTCGGGGAAAGGTTAGGATGGGGGCGTATCCGTATCATCATTGTATTTGGCTTCTTGATAACAAGAAATCCCGGCTAGCAGAGAAACCCCTACGAAAGTGTTGCCTGTCCGCCCGGTTGTGCGAGCCCGGGGGAGCGCAAAATGAGCCCCAAAAACTAAATTGACCCTCAGATTTTGCTTGTGATATACTACACAAGCTTCCGGAGGGGGCCCCGATGAACCCCACTAAAACGGCAACTATACTCCGGCTCGTAGGCATCGGTTGGTATGTGGCTGTCTGCATCGGAGGAGGAAGTTTTGGGGGTCTGTGGCTGGACCGCCAGCTAGGACTCAGCCCCTTATTTACTCTTGTGGGACTAGGGCTGGGCTTAGCGGTAGCCATCGCGGGCATGTATCGAATGCTAATGGCAGTGCTCTCCGGGCCATCCGAGTAACACCGAGAAGGGAACAATAGTGTCCAAACTCTTGAGTAACCCCAAGCTACTTGTGGGGCTCATAGTTGCAGTCATTGCGGTTCTCGTTAGCCTCGCGGGCGGGGCCTTGGGTAAGGCCTTCGGACTCGGATTCCTTAGCTCTCCAATTGCCGTCATACAGCTTCCCGCCGAGCCGGCCATTCCCGGCGAGCTCTTCCCCGGCTTCACCTTGATGAACACGATGATCACCACCTGGGCCACGGTTCTCGTGCTGATCGTCGGTTCGTACTTCGCCACGCGAAACCTCCAGGAGGTCCCGAGGGGCCTGCAGAACCTCGTCGAGGTCTTCATCGAGTTCTTCCTGAGCCTGTGCGAGGCCATTGCCGGCGCGGAGAGGGCCAGAAAATTCTTCCCGCTGGTCATGACCATCTTTTTCTTTGTAATGGCGGCAAACTGGATGGGTATTCTTCCGGGCTTCGGCACCATAGGCTGGATCGAGCCCGCCGAGGAGCTCATACACCACGCCGAAGAAGCTGCCGGGGACGGCGACGCCAATCTCGAAGATATCCGCTTGCAGGTCTTCGAGGGCGACGGCGCATTCGGATATATGGCATTTGGGTCGCTTCCGGCGGACGGCTTCACGGCGGCGGACTACGAGGAAGCCCACGGCGCGGGCGAGGGAAGGCAGGCCGGACACCTGATTCCGTTCTTGAGAAGCGCCAACACGGACGTCAACACCACTCTGGCGATTGCCCTGGTCGCCATGTTCATGGTGCACTTCTGGGGATTCACCACGCTGGGACTCTTCGGGCATCTGGGCAAGTTCATCAACTTCAAGGCGGGCCCGATCGGTCTATTCGTCGGCATCCTCGAGGGAATCGGCGAGATCGCTAGGGTCATCAGCTTCACATTCCGTCTGTTCGGGAACATCTTTGCCGGCGAGGTCCTTCTCATCGCGATGGCGTTCCTGCTGCCGCTTTTCGGAATAATTCCGTTCCTTGGACTGGAGCTGTTCGTAGGCATGATCCAGGCCTTCATATTCGCGATGCTAACCCTGGTATTCGCGACCATGGCAACCTTGAGCCACGGCGGAGAAGCCCACAGCTAACGACTACCAATGCAGCCAAATGGCGGCTGCCAAAACAAGGTTACTTTGATGGAAGGAGTATGTATCAGACATGCTTGAGGGAGACATCGCGAACATCGGCGCAGGACTGGCGATCGGGCTGGGAGCAATCGGCCCCGGCATAGGTATCGGGCTGCTCGCTGCGAAGGCCATGGAAGCTCTGGGTCGCAACCCCGAGGCGGCCGGACCCATCCAGCAGAACATGATCCTGGCCATCGCCTTCGCCGAAGCCATCGCAATTTACGCGCTCGTCGTAGCCATCATAATCAAGTTCGTTTAGGGCTTCGGTACTCGGACCGTCCCTGACGGGTCCGACCATACCGAATCGATGACTTGGCGGAGGAGAGGGCATGGATGCCTTAGGTTCCTTAGGTATTAACTTACCTGGACTGATAACCCAGCTAGTAAGTTTCGTCATACTATTCGCGGTGCTCTATAAACTGTTGTACAAGCCGGTCTTAGGAATGCTTGACCAGCGGTCCAACCGCATCAAGGAGAGCCTGGAGACCGCTGAGCGCGTGAGCCGGGAGGCGGCCGATTCGCAGGAGGAGATGCAGAAGCAGCTCGAGACCGCGCGATCGGAGGGCCAGCAGCTCATCGCACAGGCCCGGGAGACGGCGGACAGGTTTCGACAGGAGGAGCTTGCCAAGGCCCGGCAGGACATAGACGCGGAGCGTGTGAGGGCGCAGGCGAATATCCAGAGGGAACGGGACGCCGCCATCGAGGACCTTCGTCGTGAGTTCGCGGGCCTTGCCATTACGGCCGCCGAGCACGTAATCCGCCGGTCGATCGACGAATCGACCCATCGGGAGCTGATAGACCAGGTGCTGGAAGAGGGAGCCCAGATGAACCGGAATAACTGAGCCGGCTCATGCATGGAGCAAGGGCGAGACCCGAATTTAAAAGGGAGCCTTCGAAGAACTAGGTTTGATGGCCTGGCGCAGGCCCCCCTAAGGCTGCAATGGGTACACAGGAAAACCTGAGCCCGGATAGGCTACTAGAAACCTATCCGGAAACTGCCACGAATGGTTCGACAAGCTCTCCGACGAATCGGTCCGATGGATCGGACTCCGAAGATATTCCTCATAGGAGTCGGAGAGTCCGAAGATATACATGCTAGGGAGTCGGACACCACGAACGGGCAATCTTCCGTTCGTCCTGAGCACGGTCGAAGGACGGTAAGACGTCCAAATGAGGTTTTCGGATAGGCTCTAATTAGGACAAGGAGATAATGCCAAAAGGCGGCTCATCAAGAAGATATGCCCAGGCCGTGTTCCAACTGGCACTGGAGCAAGACGGCCTGGAGATGTGGCTCGACGACCTGGCGTTGCTGGCGAACGCACTCCAAGACGCCGAGTTTTCGGAATTTCTCGACGCGCCGCAGGTGACCGTAGCCCAGAAGGTCCAGGTCATAACGGACTCCCTCCGGGACCACGTCAACCCCCTGGCCTTGAACCTGGTCTCCTTGCTGGCACGCCGCAACTCGGCCGGCCTGATTCCAGGCATTACGGAGGTGTATCAAGAGCTTCTGGACGCGCATACGGGTATCGAGCGGGCGGAGGTCGTGACGGCGGTGGGCATCGATGACGACCAACAGAAGCGAATTGGAGACCTTCTGAAGAGCATCGTTGGCAAGGAAGTAACGATTACGACGAGGGTCGAGCCGGAGCTGATCGGCGGCTTCGTGGCGCGAGTAGGGGACCGCGTCATTGACGGCAGCACGCGGACCAGGCTGGCGGAGATGAAAAGAGGGATAGCGTCCCGATAGCAACCGGGAAAGCTCTTGATTCCCGTCGCTGCTATTGCTGAACCGAAAATTAAATAAGGTAAACCGGTCGGTCGCACGGCCGGGTTGTCCATCCAGGTATTGACGGAGGCTGACATGGCGGTCCGAGGACAGGATATCGCATCTGTAATCAAGCGCCAGATCGAGGAGTTCGGTAAGGGCATCAGCATGGTCGACGTCGGCGTCGTCGTCGAAGTCGGCGACGGCATCGCGCGCGTCCACGGCCTGTCCGGCGTGGCTTACAACGAGCTCATCGAGTTTGAGGGCGGGGTCATGGGCATGGCCCTGAACCTGGAGGAGGACGGCGTAGGCACGGTGATACTCGGCGATCCTCTTTCGATAAAAGAGGGCACCGAGGTCAGAGGGACCGGACGCGTCGTCGAGATCCCGGTGGGAGACGCCCTGATAGGGCGTGTCGTGAACGCCCTGGGCCAGCCCATTGACGGCAAAGGCCCCATAAACACAACCATGAATCGAGAAGTGGAGGTCGTCGCCCCCAACGTGGCCGTTCGCAAATCCGTCGATACGCCCATGCAGACGGGCATCAAGGCCATCGACGCCATGATTCCGATAGGCAGAGGCCAGCGAGAGCTCATCATCGGCGACCGCTCCACGGGCAAATCGACCATCGCCATCGATGCCATCATCAACCAGAAGGGCGGCGACCTGCTGTGCATCTACGTAGCCATAGGCCAGAAGGCGAGCAAGGTCGCTCAGATGGTCGCGCTACTCGAAGAGCACGGCGCGATGGAGCACACTATAGTCGTGACCGCAGGCGCCTCCGAACCAGCGCCGATGCAGTATCTTGCGCCGTACTCGGGCTGCACCATGGCTGAGCAGTTCATGAGCGAGGGCAAGGACGCCCTTATCGTTTACGACGACCTCTCCAAGCACGCCTGGGCCTACAGGCAGATGTCGCTGCTGCTGAGACGGCCCCCCGGACGAGAGGCGTACCCCGGCGACGTATTCTACCTTCACAGCCGTCTGCTCGAGCGCGCGGCGAGGCTCGACGACGAGCACGGCGGCGGTTCGATCACCGCGCTCCCAATTATCGAGACCCTCGCAGGAGACGTTTCGGCATACGTGCCTACCAACGTCATCTCCATCACGGACGGCCAGATCTACCTGGAGCCGGAGCTATTCAACTCAGGCATCCGACCTGCCGTAAACGCCGGGCTTTCCGTCTCCCGAGTGGGAAGTGCGGCGCAGACACGCGCCATTCGGAGGGTCGCCGGACGCCTCAGGCTCGACCTTGCTCAGTACCGCGAGCTGGTGACATTCGCCCAGTTCGGAACGGCCGACCTGGACGTGGCGACACGGGAGCAGCTGGAAAGAGGCCAGCGTGCCACCGAGCTGCTGAAGCAGGGCCAGAACTCTCCGCTCTCAGTCGAGGACCAGACTTCAATCTTGTTCGCCCTGGTCAACGGCTACCTGGACGATGTCGAAATCTCGAAGATCATACCTTTCGAGGACGCCTTCCGGAGCTACATGGCCGCAAGCCATTCGGACCTCATGGCGAAGATCGCCGATGTCAAAGATATCACCGACGAGATCGAAAGCGGGTTGAGGGCGGCGCTGGAAGACTTCAAGACCAACGTCCCCTACTAGGCCGGTACGGACACAGCAAGATGCCAAGTGTAAGACAGATCAAGAGACGCATACGAAGCGTCGAAAACACAGCTAAGATCACGAAAGCGATGTCCATGATTGCGGCGTCTAAGATGCGTCGCGCCCAGGAGACCGCCCTGGCTGGAAGGCCCTATTCGGAGCACATTCTGGGCCTCCTGGCGGACCTGGCGGCCCAAACGACTGAAGAGGAGGACACACACCCCCTCTTGAGGCGTCGGGATGAGGTCAACAACATCTCGCTGTTGGTAATCACTCCCGATAGGGGCCTGACAGGCGGACTGAACGCGAACATAAATCGCGCCGCCGCTCAGTTCATCGTCGAGCAGGACGCGCACGTGACGGTCATCGCGGTCGGGCGCAAGGGCCGAGACTTCATGGTCCGCGCCGGGCAGGACGTCAAGGCCGTGTTCACAGATATAGGTGATCGACCGACATTCTCGGACATTACGCCTATATCGCACCTGGTTGCAACAGTCTACAGTGACGAGGAGGCGGACGCCGTATACGTGGCCTACGCCAGATACGTGAACACAACGGTGCAAAGGCCGGTCGTGGAGCCGCTGCTGCCGGTGGTTCCCGTGGAGCTGGCGCCGGGGCAGGCGGTGGGCTACATATTCGAGCCGGACGGCTTGACGGTGCTGTCGCAGCTGCTGCCGCGGTTCGTCGACATGCAGGTCTACCACGCAATTCTTGAATCCATAGCCAGCGAGCAGTCGGCGCGTATGGTCGCCATGCGAAACGCGACGGACAGCGCCAACGAAATGGTAAGCGACCTTACGCTGGAGATGAACAAGGTCCGGCAGGAATCCATAACCAATGAGCTTCTCGACATCGTCGGAGGAGCCGCGGCGGTTGGAGCTTAGCAGATAGCTTGCGGGGCGCGTGAATGCCGCGACCGGATGCTTCTCGCTCGCACTCACGCTTCGATGATGCGGGCAGACAACAGGAGGAACGATGGCGATCGGAAGGATCACCCAGGTCATCGGCACGGTTGTGGACGTTGAGTTTCCACCCGAAGACATGCCTGCCATTTACAATGCCCTGGAAACAAAGATCGGCGAAACGAGGCTCGTCCTGGAAGTGGAGCAGCACATCGGCAACAACTGGGTGCGTTGCCTGGCTCTAGGTCCCACCGAAGGGCTGGTGCGCGGCGCGGAGGCGTTGGATACGGGTGCGGCCATTTCCGTGCCGGTCGGCGAGCCTACCCTTGGCCGACTGTTCAACGTGCTGGGCGAGCCCCTCGACAATCTGGAAGAGGTCGAAGGCGCAGAGATATGGCCCATACACCGAAGCCCGCCCGGCTTCGACGAGCAGGCCACTCAGATCGAGATACTTGAAACGGGCCTAAAGGTAATGGACCTTATCACCCCCTTCACGAAGGGCGGCAAGGTCGGAGCGTACGGTGGAGCCGGCGTCGGCAAGACGGTTATCATCCAGGAGCTCATTCATAACATAGGGACCGTTCACAAGGGCGTGTCGGTCTTCGCAGGGGTGGGAGAGCGGTCTCGTGAAGGCAATGACCTCTGGCACGAGATGCAGGACTCCGGCGTGTTGAAAAACACGGTGCTCGTGTTCGGACAGATGAACGAGCCCCCGGGCGTCCGGGCAAGGGTTGGCCTAACGGGCCTCACGATGGCGGAGTACTTCAAGGAGGAGCGAGGGCAAGACGTCCTCCTGTTCATCGACAACATCTACAGGTACATACTTGCGGGCATGGAGGTCTCGGCGCTATTGGGCAGAATGCCTTCCGCGGTCGGGTACCAGCCCACGCTGTCCACTGAGATCGGCGAGCTGGAGGAGCGCATCACTTCGTCCGCCTCCGGCTCCATCACGTCGTTCCAGGCCATATACGTACCGGCCGACGACTACACGGACCCCGGCATCGTCACGACATTCGGACACCTGGACGCCGTCGTGGCCCTGGAGCGTGCTATCGCCGAGCAAGGGCTCTACCCGGCGGTGGACCCTCTCTCGTCGTTCTCGCGAATCCTGGAGCCCGCGATAGTCGGGCAGGAGCATTACGACGTGGCGCGTGGCGTGCAGCAGGTATTGCAGCGCTACCGCGACCTTCAGGACATCATAGCTATCCTGGGTATGGATGAGCTGTCCGAAGAAGACAGGCTTACCGTAGCCAGGGCGCGCAAGATCCAGCGGTTCCTGTCACAGCCGATGTTCGTCGCGGAGGTCTTTACGGGCCAGGAGGGCAAATATGTGCCCATCAGTGAAACGGTGAGAGGCTTCAAGGAGATCCTCGACGGCAAACACGACGATCTGCCCGAGCAGGCCTTTTACATGGTCGGCGGCATTGACGAGGCGGTGGAAAAGGCCGAGCAGATGAGCACGTAGGACTGGGTCTAAAAGGACCTCGGAGTATTGTTTATGGCACCGATGCGACTCGAAATAGTCACCGCTGAGCGCCTCATCTATTCTGAAGACGTCGATATACTGGTGGCGCCTGGTGAGGACGGTGAGCTGGCGGTTCTACCAAGCCACGCGCCATTGCTTACGGGCCTGAGACCCGGTGAGATTCGGGTGGTCAGGGACAACGAAGAATCATTCATAGCCGTTAGCGGTGGGTTCCTCGAGGTCATGGCCAACAAGGTGACGATCCTGGCGGACACGGCGGAACACGCGGATGAGATCGACGAGCAGCGGGCGGAAGAGGCGCTGCGCAGGGCTGAGGAGAGGATCGCGGCACGGCCGGCCGACATGGACATGGAGCAGGCGCTGGAGTCTATGAGACGGTCGAGGGCGCGTCTGGGTGTAGCCGTAAGAAGAAGGCGAAGGCGGGAAGGCACGATGAATCAACCGCCGTCATAGACCGTGTGACATTGTATGATTGGCTGAGCATAGTCGCGCAGCCCGGGCCAAACGTGGTCCGTTCTTGGATTTATTGAGTACGTAGGCCGGACATGAAAAATAGTCCGGCTTATTTTTCGCTTATCCGTCGTCCCTGAGATAAAAGGTCATCGACTGCAGGGACATTACCGGGTCGATATTCCTCAGGACAATGTTCAAAGGCACTTGCGGGGCAAAGGGAGCGTAGTTGAGTATCCCGCGGACTTTGTTCTTGACGAGCAGGTCGATTACCTCCTGGGCCTGGTTCGCGGGTACCGCCACAATTCCGATAGAGATTTTGTTCGCCCGGACCGTTTCCTCCAGTTCCCGCATCGGCTGTACCGACAGGCCGGCCACCGTCGTTCCGATTCGGGAATCGTCGCCGTCGAAGATGGCCACTATGTTGAAACCTTCAGGGGCAAAGCCCGGATAGTTGATGATTGCGCGTCCCAACCGGCCCACACCGATGAGGCAGGCGTTCCATTCGCCGTTGAGACCGAGGATGTCTCTGAGCTCTCGCAGCAAGAAGGTGACGTTGTAGCCTCGGCCCTGCTTGCCGAAGCGTCCAAAGTAGCTCAGGTCCTTTCTGATCTGGGCCGGCGTCATCTGCAGACGTCCGCCTAGCTGCTGGGAGCTGACGACCTCCGTCCCTTCATCGAGAAGCTGCGTCAGGGCCCTCACGTAAAGAGGCAGCCTGAGCACAACTACTTCAGGGACGTCGATAGAGTCCATTGACCCCCTCAATTAACCTCGTCGGCTGCAGCGGAAGGATAGGGCGGAAGCCGCAACACCAACTAGACCATAATTCTCTTACTTTGACATGAACCGTACTACCGCTATTCTACGAGAGCCCTCCGGCGCCGTCAATTACTTGTGAATTATATAACAACTTTAATGCTGCGATTGACGGGTAGCCCATATCGTCTGTGATTCACTATTCGAACGTCTGCTCTAATAATTATGGGTAATGACCAGGAACGCGGGCCTTGACTGGTAAACACTCAATGCACTCGGCGAGAGCATTCTTGACACGCAAACCGCGTGAGTGATAAAATTGGCTTGTCCATGACGTGGAAGCGGGTGTTCCCGCTGATACTAGAGCGCCTTTTGTGACGCATACTACGAAAGTCAGGCGGTTGCGTCGAATGACAATAGCCTTACCTGAACGGTGGAGGATTTTCTTATGACCGAAGAGAAGGTCGAGCTTAGAAGGGGCCTTCGGGATGTCTATATAGACCGGACGACATCCAGCTTCATCGACGGCAAGATCGGCAAGCTCCTCTATCGTGGCTACAACATAGATGACCTCTCCGAGAAGTCCACGTTTGAAGAAACCATCTACCTTCTGTTGTACGACAAGCTGCCCACACAGGCGGAGTTGGACGAGTTCGACGGGGAGCTCAAGGCCAACAGACACCTCCCCGAAGAGGTGCTCCAGGTCATAGAGCTGACGAAGACCGCCCACCCAATGGACGTGCTTAGGACCGCCGTTTCCGTATTGGCAACCTTCGAACCCGAGGTCAACGACAACTCCCAGGAGGCCACGCTTCGGAAGGGCGTCAAGCTCACGGCGCAGGCACCCACTATCGTTGCGACACACGCCCGCATCCGCGAAGGCAAGGACCCCATAGCTCCGGATGATACGTTGGGCCACGCGGCCAACTTCCTTTACATGCTTTTCGGCGAGAAGCCTTTGCCGGAGGACGCGAGACTAATAGACAAGGACTTCATCCTGCACGCGGAGCACGGCATCAACGCGTCGTCGTTCGGTGCGAGGGTGGCGGCGTCCACTCAGGCGGACCTGCATTGCGCGGTTACCACCGGCGTTGCCGTACTCAAGGGGCCGTCCCACGGCGGAGCCGCTGAAGAGGTCATGAAGATGGCCCTGGATATCGGCGAGGAGGCCAGGGCGGAGCAATACGTCAAGGACCTGCTCGCCGGCGGCGGCAGGGTAATGGGCTTTGGTCACAGAGTCTACCGGGCCGTCGACCCGCGCTCGATCCACTTGAAGGACGACGCCAGGGAGCTGGGCGAGCGCAAGGGACAGCCCAAGTGGTTCTCGATACTGGCGTCCGTCACGAAGGCGATGGAGCCCTATTCACGGCGGGGTATCTGCCAGAACGTCGACTTCTTCTCCGGCGCAATTTACTACCTGCTCGATATCCCGGACGATCTGTTCATATCCATCTTCGCCATGGGTCGGATACCGGGCTGGACGGTGCAGGTAATGGAACAGTTCAAGAACAACATACTCCTGCGCCCAAGACTGCAATACGTGGGGCCTATGGACGTAGAATATGTACCGATAGACCAACGATAATACGCCAAATTCAGTTATTCGCCATCGAAAAGGACGGTGCTTTGACTCAAGAGGAGCAAGAACTAGCAGTTTCGGATTGTGTGCACCATTGGATGATCGACAGCCCCAACGGCCCGGTGAGCATGGGTACTTGCAAGGTATGTGGGGAGAGCTCCGAGTTCAAGAACTCGATCCAGGGTTCAGGTTGGGACAGAGAGAGCCCGCAGAGCAAGAGAGCGCGACAGGCCAAGGCCAATGCCGCAAACGCCAACAGTGATCAGAAGCAGACCAGCTAGTACCACCAGGCGAACGCAACGCAACATTAAAGGGTATCCTTCCGGGTACCCTTTTTCTTTCGGCTAATGTATGCATATGGACGGTAGCCCGGAATCGGAGATTCGGCGACGCGTCGCGGAAAGCGGCAGAATAACCTTTGCCGAGTTCATGCGCATCGCCCTTTATCATCCCACCGGCGGCTACTACGCCAGCGCCTCCGCATTCGGCGCGGAGGGCGACTATTACACGAGCCCGCTGGTCCACCCCGCCTTCGGCGCCTCCATCGCGATCGTTCTGTTTCGCATGTGGAAGGTCCTGAGAGAGCCCTCACCTTTCTGGGCGATAGAGCTGGGTTCCGGCCGGGGCGTCCTGGCGCAAGACGCGGTCGGATTCGCCAAAGAGCTGGGCCCGAAGTTCAACAAGGCGCTGCAATACGTCGCCCTGGAACGCTATAGCGGCGGTCGCGAAGCAACCCACGATTCCGGCGAGGGCCTGCACCATGTCTCGACCGACGCACTGCCTATCAAGGGCGCGACGGGTTGCATATTCTCCAACGAGCTGCCGGATGCCTTTCCCGTACATCGTTTCCAGGTCAAAGGAGACAAGATTCTGGAGATATACGTGACTCGAAACGCGAACGGCGTTTACGTCGAAGAGCTTGACGTGCCCTCCACTCCCATGATCGTGGACAGGCTCGCATCACTGGGAATAAAGCCGGCCGATGGATTTCGTGGGGAGGTGAACCTGGAGATCGGGCCCTGGATGGCCTCGGTATCGGCGTCCCTGAAGAGGGGATTCATCCTGACCATCGACTACGGCCATCTTGCCGAAGACCTATACGCCCCGAGCAGATCGAGCGGGACTCTGCAGACCTATTACCGCCATATGGACGGAGCGAGCCCGTACCAGCGCATCGGAAGGCAGGACATCACGGCCCATGTGGACTTTTCGCTATTGCAGGACGAAGGCGAAAGGGTCGGCCTGAACCCAATCGGGCTTACGTCGCAGGCCGAGTTCTTGAAGGGCCTGGGGCATCATGAGTTTCTCCGAAAAGTCAGGACGGGAGACCTGTCGGCGGCCGAACGCGCGGCCAACATGATGTCGCTGAACGAGCTGGTGAAGCCGGGGGGTCTCGGTGATTTCAAGGTGTTGGTACAAGAGAAGGGCTCCGGCATCGACACGTTGGAGGCGCTTCGGCTAGGCGACGTAGACCTGAGCCAGGTCGAAACGCCCCTTCTCGGCGATGAGCACATGCCGCTAATGCGCGGCGCGTATCCACATCAGTCGTGGGAAATGGACGAGCTGTGGCCATTCGACGAAGGGTCGCACCTGTCTTAGTAGCTATCTCAAAGGACGGTTCGACAAGCTCTCCTCCGAGTCGTCATCACCCGGTCTCACCGGTCTCGGCTCGCACTTACGCGCGGTTATAATGAAGCCCGTGTGGCCGATCATCCTGTGGTCCGGGCGAACGCTGCGTCCGCGCACGACCCAATTCCTGATCAGCACCTCCATCGTCTCGATGATCTCGAAGGTGCGCTGGAGTCTGAGCTCCCTCACCAGATCGTGCACCTGCAAAATAGTGGGCAGGAAGCTCACCATAATTCCGCCGGGGACGAGACCGTTCGCGGCATGAGGCACCACCTGCCACGGCTCGGGCAGGTCAAGGAAAATCCTGTCGAGGTCCGTCTCATCGAAGCCCTGGTAAACGTCCCCCAGCTTGAAGCATAGGTTGGAATGATCGGCCACGACGGCGGCCACGTTGGACCTGGCGCGATCGATCATGTCCTGGCGAATGTCGTATGAGTACATCATGCCCCGTGGTCCCACGGCACGCAGCAGGGTCATGGTCATGGCGCCGGAGCCGCATCCCGCCTCGAGCACCCTGGCTCCGGGAAAGAAGTCACCATATACGAGGACGGCGCCCATGTCCTTGGGATAGCCAACGGTGGCGATTCTGGGCATCTCCAGCGTGAAATCCGCCATTGTCGGCTTGACGGCGAGGAGGTTGTGCCCCTTGTTCGTCGTTACCCAAAGCCCTTCGGGCTTGCCCAGGATGTCGGAGTGTGGGAGCGCGCCGGTATGCGACTCAAATCGGCGGGACGAGTCCAGAGTCAGGAGATACTTTCGGCCCCTGCGGTCTATCAATATGGCAGGGTCGCCCTCTTGAAAAATGTATCGGGGAGCTTCCTTTTCCTCGCTTGCCAATAGCAGTCCCGCCTCTCCGTTAAGTTAAAAGGCCGCTCACGGGATTATACCGGCAAGCGGCCTCTGACCTGGATTATGCCTTACTCGGCGCTAGAGCTTGCTTACCTCGGCCAGTATGTCGTCCGTCTTCAGCTCCCTTGCGCTTGCGTAGACCCGCTTGAAGCGGACCACGCCCTCCTTGTCGATGACGAAAACGGCACGGTTGCCGGCGCCGCGTTCTTCGTTGTAGATACCGTACTGCTTCAGGAACTCGCCCTTGGGATGGAAGTCCGACAGAATGGGGTAGGGTATGTTCCCCAGCGTCGTCGAGTACGCAGCCTGGGTCGGCCTTGCGTCCGCGCTGATACCCAGCACCTGGGTATCCTTCTCCTCGAAGTCGGCGTTGGCCGAACGAAACGAGGAGACCTGGTCCGTTCAACCACCTGTGAACGAGAAAATATGGACCGAGAGCACGACGTTTTTCTGGCCCCTGTACTGACTGAGGGTAACAGTCGAGCCGTCTTGCGCCGGCAGGGTGAAATCGGGTGCTTGCTGACCTACGTCTACCATTTAGTTCCTCCAGTATTTTCTATCCTTCGAGCAATGCTAATCGCTGCGGACGGGAAACTCAATCTTCTCGACGCCACGACAGGTAAGGCCGACGCGCGGCCCTGGCCTCATCAACCCTCGTATTCGGAGTGTCGTGGGGCGCGTCGTGCAGAAGCTCCGGGCTGTCCTTGGCCTCCTGCGCAATCGTCCTCATGACCTCGATAAAGTAGTCGAGCGTCTCCTTGGACTCCGTTTCGGTGGGCTCGATCATGAGGGCCTCATCTACTATGAGAGGGAAGTACATTGTCGGCGGATGGATGCCGTAATCTATCAGGCGCTTGGCGACGTCAAGCGCGCTGACGCCGTAGTCCCGCTTCAGGTTGCGCGCCGAGAACACGACCTCGTGCATGCAGGTGCGGTCATAAGGCAGGTCGTAGTAGCCCTTGAGCTCGCTCATGATGTAGTTGGCGTTGATGACGGCGTCGTCGCTGACCTGGGCAATTCCGACGTCGCCGAGCGTACTGATGTAGGCGTAGGCTCTCAAGAGTGCGCCGAAGTTGCCGTGAAAGGCGCCCATGCGGCCAATGGTCTTTTCAGGCGTCTCCAGGGCAAACGTCTCGTTGCCGTCGGAATCATGCCGGCGTACGACTTGCGGCGTTGGCAGAAACGGCTGCATTCTTTCGCCGACCATAATGGGACCCGTGCCGGGACCGCCCCCGCCATGCGGCTGCGTAAAGGTTTTGTGTAGGTTGGAGTGCATGACGTCAAAGCCAAGGTCGCCCATCTTGACGCGCCCAAGCAGCGCGTTCAGATTGGCCCCGTCGCCATAGACGATGCCCCCGGCGTCGTGGACGATCTTCACGACCTCCACGATATTGGAATCGAAGAGACCCAGGGTGCTGGGCAGCGTTATCATCAGTCCCGCGAGGTCGTCGCCGACGGAGCTCCGCAGTGCATCGAGGTCTGTGTCGCCGTTGGCGTCCGAAGGCAAGGAGACGACCTGGAAGCCGGCCATGACCGCAGTCGCCGGATTGGTGCCGTGAGCGCTGTCCGGTATCAACACGTTCTTACGTTGCAGGTCGCCGTTGGCCGTGTGAAAGGCCCTGGCCATGAGCATGCCCGCAAGCTCGCCGTCCGCTCCCGCCATCGGCGTCAGAGATGTCCCCGCCATGCCGGTTATCTCGGCCAAATAGGTCTGTAGCTCGAAGAGCAGCTTGAGCGCGCCCTGGACCGTGTGGTCCGGCTGCAGCGGATGAATCTCCGTGAATCCGGGTATCGACGCCATCTCATCGTTCAGCTTGGGGTTGTACTTCATCGTACAGCTGCCAAGGGGATAGAAGTTATGGTCTATGGAAAAGTTGAGCTGGCTCAGCTGGGAGAAGTAGCGGACTATTTCGCTCTCGCTGACTTCGGGAAGATCGAGGTCCTGCCTGAGCATGTCGGACGGCGGCATCTCCGCTTCGGGAACATCGTTGGGTGGCAGGGTCGTCCCAACCCGGCCCGGTGCGCTGCGGTCCATGAGGAGCTTGCGACGCTGTACCTCGTACCTGTCGAACAGCGTTGTCATGCGCCGCTTCCAATCTCGGCCAGCGCGTTCGCGAAGGCCTCGATCTCCTCGCGGGAGTTGACCTCCGTGGCGCAGACCAGCATGCCGTTGGGGACATTTTCGCTAATGTCCAGTCCACCGATAATCTTTCTCTCCAGAAGCCGGGCGTTCGTCTCCGCGACGGGGAGAGGACACCGCACGACGAACTCCTGGAAGAACGTCCCCTCGATCGGCAATGAATAGCCTGGAATTTTCTCGATGAGAGACGCCAGGTAGTGGGACTTGTGATATGTCAGCTCCGATATGTGACTCATGCCCCTCTTGCCGTTGGCCGCCATATACACCGTGGCCATGAGCGCGATAAGTGCGACTGAGGTGCATATGTTCGACGTGGCGCGCTCGCGACGTATGTGTTGCTCGCGGGTCTGAAGCGTCAGCACGTAGGCGGTGCGCCCTCTGGTGTCAACGGTCTTGCCGACGATGCGGCCGGGCATCTGGCGTATGTAGTCCCGCTTGCAGGCGAATATTCCCACGTATGGTCCGCCGAAGGTCGGGGCGATTCCCAGGGCCTGCCCCTCTGAGGCCACGATGTCGGCATCGTATTCGCCGGGGGGCTTGAACATCGCCATCGCGAAGGGATCGGCGTAGGCCACGATGAGTGCATCCTGAGAATGCGCACGCTCCGCAAGCGCCGCCATGTCCTCCATGTAGCCAAAGAAGTTTGGCTGCTGGGCAACGAGGCAGCCGGTGTCTTCTTTGAGGTCGAGGTCTTTGTGGGAGACAACGTATATCTCGATGCCCTGGCACGCGGTGTATATCTCCAAGACCTTGATGTACGTCGGCGAAACGGTATCGAGGACCGCCACCCTGCTTCCGCCGGCCACGCGGACCGCCATTAATGCGCCTTCCGCGAGTGAGGTCGAGCCGTCGTACATGCCCGCGTTGGCAACGTCCATGCCGGTCAACTGGACGCAGAGCGTCTGGAACTCGAACTCGGTCTGGAGAGTGCCCTGGGACACCTCGGGCTGATAGGGCGTGTACGAGGTAACGTACTCACTTCGGCTGGTTATCTGCCGAACGATCGCCGGAACGTGGTGGCGGTAGGCCCCGGCGCCCAGAAAGCAAGAGTAGTCGCCGGGGACCATGTTCATGGCTGCCAGGTCCTGGGCGTACTTTTTCAGCTCAAACTCAGACTTTGGAGCGGGCAGGTTCAGGGTGGGATTTCGAAATTCGGCGGGGATGTCCTCGAATAGCTCGTCTACCGAGTCGACGCCGATCGCGTCCAGCATCTTGCGTCGGTCTTCGTCAGTATTGGGAATATATGGAGAGACGAATTCCCGATTTTCCATCTAGTAGGAGCTACTCCTGTGCGGCAAGAAAAGCCTCGTACCGGGCAGCGTCTAACAGCTTGTCCAGCTGGGATGAGTCGCTCAATTCGACTTTCAACATCCAGCCCGTCTCATATGGGCTGTCATTTACGAGCTGCGGGTTGTCGATGACCTGCTCGTTCCGCTCGCTGATCTGTCCGCTGACCGGAGAGTAGAGATCGTTAACAGCTTTGACAGACTCGATCTCACCCATCTTTTCGAATTGAGAAATCTGAGAACCCGCCTCCGGAAGCTCCACAAAGACCACGTCTCCCAGGCTTTCGGCGGCAAATTCCGTTATTCCAATGACGACGACGTTGCCCGACTCGACTCGCACCCATTCGTGCTCCTCAGAGTACTTCAGGTCCGGAGGATTCATCCGTCTCTTCTCCGCGAATAGAATGGGAGCGTCGTGACCTCGGCCCCAGTCAGGCGGCCTCTGATATCCACCTGGAAGCGCGACCCCACCGCCGTGTAGCCGGTAGGAACATAGCCCAATCCTATGCTTGTGTCAAGCGTTGGCGAGTGGCTTCCGCTGGACACTTCGCCGATGGTTTCAGGGCCGTCTTTTATAGCGTAGCCGTGCCGCGGAATGCCCCTCTCTACCATCTTGAAGCCGACAAGCTTTCTGGAAACTCCACCTTCCCTGGCCTTCGTCAAGGCCTCGCGAGCGACGTAACCTTCCCTATCCGGTTCGACGAATCTGTCCAGACCCGCCTCGTAGGGGTTTATGGACGTATCCATGTCGTTGCCGTGAAGCAGAAGACCGGCCTCGAGTCGAAGAACGTCCCGGGACCCCAGTCCGCAAGGGGTGGCGCCGGCGTCGATCAGCTGCTTCCACACACCGGCCGCCTGGGAAGAGCTCAGAATCATCTCGAAGCCGTCCTCCCCCGTGTACCCGGTCCGTGCCAAAAGGGTATCCGCTCCAGCCACAACGGTTTCGACGGCCCTGAAGGGCCTGATAGCGGAGACGTCTACTTTGGCGAGCTTGTTCAAGATGTCGACCGCCTCCGGGCCCTGGTGGGCTATCATGGCGAATTCGGACGTCACGTTGCTGATAGAGGCTTTGTCGCCCATGCCGGATGTGTTCCATCTTTCCAGCCAGGCGAGAACGGCGTCCGTATTGGAGGCGTTGGGTATCAAGAGGAACCTATCGTCGCCCCTTCGATACACGATGCAGTCGTCTATAATGCCGCCCTCCTGGTTGCAGATGACGTTGTACTTGGCCCGGCCCATCCGAAGGCCGCCGACGTCCACGCTAAGGACTCGATTCAGCAGCTCCGCGGCGCCCGGCCCCTGAATATCCAATCTGCCCATGTGCGAAACATCGAACAGGCCCGATCTACTTCGGACGGCCCTTGCTTCATCCAGGATGCCCCCGTATTGAATCGGCATCTCCCATCCGGAAAAGGGCACGAGACGCCCGCCTAGGGCAACATGAATGTCGTAAAGCGGCGTTCGCCTCAGTTGTTCGCTGGGACACATGGGCATTGCCTTCGGGATGGGTCGTAGTATCGAGGCCTGCGGTTGGCCGGCATGCTGAGTCACATCGAACGGCGATTGGACGGACACCCCATGCCAGCGGAAATGGTATAAGTATCCACCGGCAGTGTCAACGAAAGGTGCAACGCCTTGGACAATTTTCCCCAACGACAGGTAATCAGGATTCGGCGGACTCGGCACGGGTGCAAAAGTCGCTAATCTGATATAATCGGTGGTAGGTGACCAACGCGCAAGCGTTTTGTTCAATTGTAGGGCGATTGCCTCTCACGCCTGCTGGCGGGCTCAGGGCACTTCGCTTAAAGTGGTTGAACACGCTGCACGGTAAAGAGTTCCCTCCGACGAGTGAGGTAGGATGAACCCCCGTCTCATGCGGAATAGCTTCATATACCTTCTGATAATAGTGGCTGTTCTCGCCATTTTTTTTACTCTTTTCTCAAATCCCCTTGGCGGTTCGAGTGAGATTCCCATCAGCCAGGTGGTCAACATGGCCGCCAGAGGCGACGTGGAGCTCATCGAGGTAAGCGGCGACAGGCTTACCATCTTCTCCACCAGCGGCGAGACGTTCATCTCCCGCAAGGAGGAGGGCGCCAGCATTGTGGAGATACTGGATGAGGCCGGTATCGACCCGCTGGCGTCCAACGTTCAGATACAGGTCAAGGGTTCGGGGGGCCTTGGCAGCCTGTTTGGCATCCTGATCAACTTCCTGCCTCTTATATTCTTCGGTGCGATTCTGCTGTTCATGATGCGCCAGGCCCAGGGTAGCTCCAATCAGACCTTCAGCTTCGGACGCAGCCGCGCGAAGATGTTCGTGGGCAACGGCCCCAGCGTCAGCTTCTCGGACGTGGCGGGCGTTCAGGAGGCCAAGGAGGAGCTTCAGGAGGTCGTCGAGTTCCTGAAGTTCCCGGAGCGCTTCTTGAGCCTCGGGGCCAAGATACCCAAGGGGGTCCTTCTCGTCGGCCCTCCCGGCACGGGCAAGACCTTGCTTTCCAGGGCGG
>JADFKI010000191.1 GCA_022565015.1 Chloroflexota bacterium | reverse complement strand
GTCTGGGACGATTTTGCCGAAGCCTTGCTTGTTCACCCAGAGAAGGCGGTCGCGATATTTGAGGGCCATGATGTTGGGTTTTGCTGCCTCGGTGCCTCGAGGCAAGACGCGATAGGGCTGTTGTACAACCCGAAGAAATTCGGCAAGTCCTTTCGTACAGTTGACTATGAATACGTCGTTGGGGCTGCCTCGGCGGCGCATCGCGCTGGCGTGCCTTACTTCTCCGTGCTCTCGAGTTTGGGAGCGAATCCTGCGGCTCGGTTCCTATTATTGCGAATCAAGGGCGAAATGGAGCGTGCATTGCAAGACATCGACTTCGCGGGGTTGAGCATCTTTCGGCCCTCACAGTTGATGCGAGATGCGGCGCAGCGCGGACCGTTCCTCGAACGGGTGGGTTTGCCTGTGTATGCCTTCTTGAGCCGTTTCTTACCGGCGAAGTACAAGGGGATCCAAGTCGAGGACGTGGCCGAAGCAATGAAGAAGGAATTTGAGAGACGCATGATGAAACAGGGAGAAAAAGTGGCGGTCTACAAGTCTGACATCATTCTAGAGCTTGCGGGCAAGGGATAGGGTGAACATGGACCGGTCAGGCGTCGCTGAAAATGAATAGCAGACGTCGCGGATGCCCTAAATCGATTGCACACTATAGGTAAAGTGTGCAATATTCCCCTTCTTGCCAGGGGTTTTTTGATGTGTCATGATCAAGGTGTGCAATGTATTGCATAGATAAAAGCTAATGTGCAATGGCTATGAGACAACAAATGCAGTCGTCGGCGTACCCGCTGAAGCTCGCCGATGTTAAGAAAATCATTATCGCGGCCCCAACATTCAGAGATCGATGCGTCATCAAGTCTCTGTTCTGGCTTGGGTTGCGACGTGAAGAAGTGACGGTCCTCGATATCCGCGACATCGACTTTCAGCGAAGGCGAGTCACTGTCCGCGGCAAGGGGGATAAGACCCGGGTTGTTCCTGTCATTGATGAGGAGACCCTGAGCGACCTCAAGCATCTGATCGGCGATCGTAAGGTTGGATTCGTGTTTCTGTCGGAGCGCAACAGGCAGCTTTCCTTGCGCCAGGTCAACTACATCACCCAGCGCGCCGGCGAGCTGGCCGAGGTCAAGAATCCGAATCCCAGGCTCACCCACATCAACCCTCACATCTTCCGTCACTCCATCGCTCGATACCTCAAGAGCGACGGGCTTGGTGGTGAGTGGGCGCAGAATTTCTTGGGCCACAACTCCATCAAGACAACGATGGACATCTACGGCACCATATCCATTGACGAGATGCAGGAGGTGGCTGAGCGCAGGCTCGCATAAATCATGCCTTGGCAAAGATTACTGGTAACCAACCAAGACATCAGAGATGCACGAGCTGATCAGAAAAAAGCCACTTTCTTACTAGATGAAGGGGTTGATCCCGAGTACGCAGAATTAATCCACCAGCGAGGCCACAAGGCCGAACACGCAGCTGATGTTGGGTTGTCTGGCCATCCTGATGAAAACATTCTCGCCTACGCTCAAAGAGAAGATAGGATCCTTTTAACCCACGACTCAGATTTTCTTGACAACCGCCTATACCCTCCAAGTCGCAACCCAGGAATCATTATTCTCCCACAAGCCGCCGGCGTTAGCGCTCTCGTTACCGCGGTTGAAGATTTACTGGATGTCGTTGCTATTTCTCGCGACCTCTGGCGTAGCACAAAGATAACGACACGGGCGACCGGACATGGACTGTACGCACATTCGAGAGGGAAACCGGTCAGGTCACAACAACTAGGTATCGCATCTCGAACAACAGCACTTGGAAGTGGGAGGACGTCTAACCTGTGTTTGCCAGGCGGGCCTTTTCTTACTAGCAGTTCAACCCACCATTTAGGTGCATGCAATCATGGTGAAGAATCGGACAGCGATTCCTTGCGGGGAGCCAGTCATGTCTGGCTTTATCGAAGGTGAGCTGATGCAGGTCTCCCCAGGGGATCTTGGAGGCAACACATGTCCCAAGAGAACAAGGCTCTAGTCCGTCGTTTCCTTGGTGAGCTCTGGAACAACAGGAATGCCGCTATCCGCAACGAATTTACCGTATCCGGTTACCCCCCAGCGCCATGGGGTCGCGCAATCATGGCAGCCTTCCCTGACATGCGATTGGTTATCGAGGACCAAGTCGCTGAGAGCGACAGAGTCGTGACGCGGGTCACTTGGCGCGGAACTCATCAGGCTGAACTTGAAGGCGTGGCTGCCACTGGCAAGCAAGTGAGCTTTGGAGGAATCTTCATCCACAAAGTCGAGGGTGGGAAGCTCGTGGACCACCACGTTGAGGCTGACCGGCTGGGGTTGATGCAACAGCTCGGCGCCATCCCTACCTAGTCGAACGTGTTCGTGGTTCAGATGGAATACGTGCCGGTTGAGTAGATTCGGCCTTCGCAAACTTTACAAGGAGTCTTAGTGATTCGTATATCGCCAGAGACTTGAGCGCGACCTCTTTCAAGCGCTCGTTGACACCCTCAGCGGGTGGTCATATAGTCTGTGCCATCTCAGGATGGTGTGTTTATGAAAGCGCTGGATTCCATTAAGGAAATTCCGGTTAACAATCCTAAAAGTCTAGTTGTTCGGCCAATCCGTCCAATTGCCGCAGTGACCGCCGTTGTCGGTGCCGAGCAGGCTCCGCTGCTGACCCAAGATGAAGGGGTTCATGACCGCGGCCGGGGCACGCTTGACGCTCCCATCGTTCTTGAAAAAGATGTTGCCGAAGTGTGCCTGGCTCAGGCCGTGTCCGGCCTCGTGCAATGCGACCGCCTCGACATCGAAGTCGGTCACGCCGTCAACAGCCCAGTTGAAGCTAGGATCGTAGTAGATCTCACGCCAAGCGGCGTCGAGCCTGTTGTTGTTATCGATGTCGGTAAAGACGATGTCGGGAAGCTGACTCAGGTCGATAAAGCCAAACGTGAAAGTGACGCCAAGGATGTCGCCAGCGAAGTTAATATCTCTCCAGCCGGCATGCTGGACGTCGGCGAAGATGAAGGGACCACCGCCCAGGCCGAATATAAAGGCCACGACCCCGATGTCCAGACCGAAGTCGGGATTCCGGGTAATTGGCAGGGTCGAACAGTTCACCCCATCCCAGGTCGCCATGGCTCGGTCGATCGCTGCGTCGGTCGCCGCTCCGGAGAGGCCGCCAATGGGCGGTACGGCATCGATGGTCATGTCGACTGCGTAAGTGATATCGTCGCTCGGTCCACCCGTTGGTCCGCTCCATGCCCGCCGCCCATCGAACGGGACGAAGTCAAAACCGAGCTGCTTGTTGCCCACATCCTTGGAGATGACGGTAGCCCCTGCTTCATCGCCCTCTCCGGTGACGTATTCGGCCATCGCGATACGATAGTCGGCGCCTTCCGCCGCGAGTTGCGCGTTCACCGAGTCCATAATCGCGACAATAGCCTGTGCAGCCTCCTCCTGAGCGGAGACACTTGTGGGAACCCAAAACTTCACTGCTACTAACGTCAACACCAGAGCGATTGCAGACGCGACGGCTACTATCTTTAGACGCATGTTTCTTTCCTCCTTCACAGACTGCGGGTGCTGCCATCACAAATCTCAAGACCTATTATGATTGGGAATCGTCGGACCACCCTCATCCTCCTCCACCCTACTCGCCTGGTTGACGTCTGTAAACACGAGGTTGTTTCTAAAAGTCTAGGATAGGTCCAATGCCTTCAACAGGGGGCGGCCTCCAGAAGTCACGAATAGACACGAGCTCTACAGGCCCGTATGGATGAATGAGCGAAAGAGGGGGCATATCAATTAATCTGTTCCTTTGTTCCTTTGAAGCTCCGAAGCCTATTAAACCCGAAAACCTAATCAGCTAAAGCAATAATATAAATCCGGCCAAACGCTATTGCAAGCCAAGCAAGTCTAGGATGGAAAGCTCCAGTCATGCCGTTCCGTCTTTCGCTGTTAGCAGCGTAAGAAATGAATTCGTACTCACCTTCCTCCTCCGCACCTGCAATCGCAGACTCCCCGACAAGCCGAATAATACCGGCGTTAACGCCATCGTTATCCACACAGGCATCTGGAAGACCCAGCTAAACGACGGAGTGAATAGCCCCCAGAGCCCCATAACAATCCGTAGACCAGTAAACGAACCAATAATCGATATGAACCACAGAGTCCGGGTTAATCCCCTGTCACCCATGCCATCATTAAGAAACCTCAAGGCCATCAACATGACAAGGGATCCAACCGCCAAAACACTCATCCCTACACCGAACGTCCCCCAGTCCACCACATGCTGTGTCAGCATCAGCGTCGGCAACGCAATTGGTATCTTCGACGCCGGATAAATATCCATCCATCCAGCAACTCCAAGGCCCACGATTACCAACACCACCACCGACTGCTTAACAAACGGCTGCCAGAAAGCCCGACTCTCCCGCTTATGCTTCTTGATATGGGCCCTCAGGGATTGCCGACCGTTGAAGCCCTTCTTTTTAGTCGTGAAGGGGCACTGCCGACACTTATAACCTGCTGGCTTGTAGAGACTCTTATCAGGTGAACGCCTGGGGGTGGTAGAACGAGATATTTGAGTCGAAACAGCGGCGGGACGTGTAGACATAGCACATCACCTACATCTGAGGATAATACTGCCCGCCTTACTTCCAGTATAACGAACAAGTAAGCCCTAATGGCAATTGCCAAGGGAACTGCGTACGCAGATACCAGGGGAGTTACCAAGGCTGTAACCAAGGGAATTGCATAGGGGTCTGCCACTGAGGCTCTATTCCGGGTGAGCTAAGGCTCTGAAAATGAGTACGATTGCTCGGGAGTTTGACCTTCTTGGTGGCCGTTGCTACACTCCCACTCAACAAGCTTGGGAGGCAGCATATACATGCCGAGCGAGCGTGTGCAGCGTCAGATAGACCGTTTACTGGACGGGGTAGATGATGCACTGGTGTTCGGTGAACTGGGTGGTCACTGGCCTGGTGCGGAAACAGACATCGGGGACGGGAAATACTGTGTTCCCTCACGATATGATTCTGACAAAAGGCCACCGGTGGCGACACGGAGCAGCACGTGGTCAGGGACAGGCAGAAGCTTCTCGGAAGGTTTGTAATAAACACTGCCGACGGGCACGAGCAAGAGATCCGCGTGATCGGTGACGGCAGTAGAGTCATATTCGACTACCCGTATAACCATGTCGTGGACCCCTTGAATAGCGACACATCTGAGGGCTGGTATCGAGAGCTGAGGCTATTGCTGGCTGATTCAGCATCTGAAATAAAGACAGTCCGCTTCGAGCATCCCCATCAGTTCTGAACCTAGAGAGGCCCGCCTGATGAATGATACTGACACAAGAATTCTGCAACATCTCATGGAGGACGCAAGTAAATCCAATGTCGAAATCGCCAAGGCCATAGGCGTAAGTGAGGAGACGGTCCGTAGGAGGAGGGCTGGTCTCCAGAGGGACGGCGTATACGAGGTCGTGGCAATCCCTAACTATCGCAAGCTGGGCTATGGAGTTGAGCTACTCTTGGGAATTGAAGCAGATGGCTCACAGTTGGACGAAGTTGCCGAGGCCCTGAGTGAGTTGGAGGAAGTCTACAGGGTGTCATGTACGACCGGGAGCTTCAACATATTCGCCTGGCTGACGGTCCGTTCGATGAACGATGTGACTACAGTTCTCAACGAGAAGATAAGAAACATATCCGGCATCGACCGCGTCGTGACATTCTATTGCATTGAGACGATGAAGCAGTGGACTGCGACAGGGGTCTGATATCGAGATACTTTAGTCCTGATCAAGATGTTGGGAGGCCACTCCATCCCAGAAAATGAATTGGATTCCAGATTGAAGGTGAGGGCATTCCTTTGAGATACTCGGAGATGAATAGCATAGAGCCGGGTCTACGATTCAAGACGATTGGTGGCCTCATCGTCGAGACGACGGGGCAGACTCAGTTAATTCACTCTGTCGATGTTTACGTGCACGAGGTGGTGATCGTGGAGGGTGTAGGGAAGGGGAACAAATACCTACATAACTTGGACTCGGCTGAACAGCTACAGGGTGGATTCTCTTCAACCACGTGATTAGCACCTGGCAAGAGGAGCAGAAAGAAAGCCGGTCAGATCAGACCGTGCTGTGGACACGTCCAGCGATGATGGCATGGCGGTCGACACGGAGCCACAATGCGCAGGCGCAGGTTCCCCTGCGCTAGGGGTGGTCATTCGGGTATCTCAGAAACAGACCCCGTCTCCCGGAGTCCCGCTCAGGTATTACAGGTATTAAGAGATGTTAACGCAGAGCCAAGAACCGGCTGCGGACGGAGGGTGGTCATGATGAATAGGTTGGCAAGATTGGTTCGAGCAAACCCCCACCCGCAGGTGGGCCTCCCACAATGAGGCATTCTGGAGGACTAACTGGCCAAAGGCGACTGCGTCCATTGCGCAGATATCTCGCTACCGGCTTGTCAAGGCCCGCTGCGGCGAGCGTCTTTCAAACCCACACTATATCTTCCACAGAATTGACATTTGAGCTGAGAGAATCAGTCTAATTCGTCGTGCATGCAGTTGACGGCCTATCTGCACGTTGCTAGACTCGGTCCATTATCTCAGGAGATGAGTGACATGCCGAGCGAGCGTGTGCAGCGTCAGATAGACCGAATCCTTGATGATGCGGAAGAGGCGTTGGCGTTATTCGATTGGGAAGCAGTAAGACGGAATGCCTTGGCGGTCCAGGCACTTGATCCCGACAACGAAGACGCTCTGACGTATCTTGAAGCTGCCGAGCGCTCCCTACCGGGCGGCACATCCGCTGACGACCGCAAGGAAGCATCGGCGACTTCACAGCCTGCAACCGCCCAGGTTGCGTCTCCTACCGACGTTTCTTCTTCAGACAGCACTCCCTCTTCCTTCGCCGATGGACGCTACAGCGTTAAGCGCTTCCTGGGCGAGGGCGGCAAGAAGAAGGTCTACCTGGCTCACGACGAGCTGCTTGACAGAGACGTAGCCTTTGCGCTCATCAAGACCGAGGGCCTGGACGAGGTATCGCGCACCCGCATCTCACGCGAGGCCCAGGCCATGGGCAGGCTCGGCTCGCATCCCCATATCGTCACCGTCTTCGACCTTGGCCAGCATCCGTTAGCCGTCGCCGGGACGCAGCCTTATATGGTCACCGAGCTCATGGGCGGAGGCGACGTCGAGGGAATAATTAGAGATGCGCCCGATCACAAGCTGCCCCTGGAGCAGGCCATAAACATAGCCGTGGAGACCTGTCGGGGCCTGGACTTCGCCCACTCCAAGGGCATCGTCCACCGAGACCTAAAGCCCGGCAACGTCTGGTTGACCTCGGACGGCGTGGCCAAGATAGGCGACTTCGGCCTGGCCGTGGCCGTAGATAGGAGCAGGTTGACCCAGGCGGGCATGATGGTGGGCACGGTGAGCTACATGCCGCCGGAGCAGGCCATGGGCGGCGAGACGACACCCAAGGCAGACCTCTACTCGCTGGGCGCGATGCTCTACGAAATGGTGACGGGACGTCCGCC
>JADFKI010000190.1 GCA_022565015.1 Chloroflexota bacterium | reverse complement strand
AGGCACTTTGGTCAATAGCCAAGTTTAGCTTGTTCCAGTGCGCCTCATTCTCAAGTAAGCGCGCATACTCGCCAAAGTTGAGGTCTGAGATACCTTCGATGTTGCGATCCTCGTCGCTAGGGTTCTTTGCGTCTCGAAGTTGTTTTACCGTGAACTTGCCGTGCAGAAGCAAGCGGACATGGTTCTCGATCTCTCCCACAAGCAGGAAGGGCTCGGCTAGCTGGCGAAATTGTTGAGTCAGGTCAGTTGCCGTGACAATGCCTCCGACTTTGCTGTCGCTGTCTCTTACGAGAACGTATTGGTGCTGAGCGATGATCTCAATGGCAGAGAAGAGCGACGCGTCGATCCCGATAATTTGCGGAGGGTCCATGCACTCACGAACGAAATTGCAACTGCTACCCAGCGAAAGGCGACTCCCGATCGACTCCCAGCTGACTACACCCTTAACGTCTCGTCCGTTGGTCATAACCGGAACTTGAGAGAACTCCTGCGAAAGCATCACCGTCGTCGCCTTGGAAAGAGGGTGGTCGGGCTTCACCGAAACCGGTTTCCGATTTGCCGACTCGAGCGCGCCAATTCTGTAGGTGGGGTCTCCAACGGTTGACTTTTGGCCTGCGGAAATGAAGGACACGTACCCATCGATATATGCGTACTCGAAGTCGGGCGAAGTTCGGAGGCCGGCGTGCTCAAGGTTCCGCCGAATACGCCACACAATGTTGTACCCACGCCGCTCGGCCCCAAACCACGACAAGAGGGCGCGGACCGTACACGGAGGTGGCACCACTCCCTTTTGGATCTGCTCAGCTATCTTTTCGAGGCGCTCTCTAGAAGTCGGCATAGCTCGTACTTCCTGAAACTCCCGAGAACATCTGGCGACTTGTCAACGAAGCCCCGGTTTCTTCTGCAGTTGGCTGAGCCCTGGTGGAGCTGCGGGGACTCGAACCCCGTGCCTCTTCAATGCCATTGAAGCGCTCTCCCAGATGAGCTACAGCCCCACGTGAAGGTGGTGGCAAGTCGCTGCCACCGGTGTAAACTATAGCAAAGCACTATGCTATCCGCAAGGAGATTTCTTTCCCTGTAGGCGAGCATAGGCTACTATTGGACGGACAAGTTAAGGGCACATTCATGGGACTAGGGCCTTGGATTGTCTGGTGGCCCGGGCCGCTGAATGCGAATCTAGGAGGCGACGAAAACAATGGCTAACAAAGTACTCATGACGGGCGCGACGGGATACATCGCCAGCCAGCTTCTATCGACGTTTCAGGAAGACTACGAGATGGTCCTGGTGGACGTTAAGAACGAGAACCGGGAAGGAGAACGCGTCGATGGCGTCGAGATCGCAAACCTCATCGACACCGACCGCAGCAAATACGCCGGCCTGTTCGAGGGCGTGGACGCCGTCGTGCATCTGGGCCACAAGCGCAGGAGCGGCGAGCCCCTCGACCACTTCTTCGATGAGAACGATAATGTGACGATGGCCTACAACGTGCTCAGATGCGCATACGACGCCGGAGTGCCGCGCATCGCCATCGCCAGCTCCAATCACGCGGCGGACTGGTACGAGCATAACCTTATCCACGCCCGCAAGATGGAGTCGCTTGACCCCTACAAGCTGCCGTTGTCGGACAACTTCTACGGCTGGGCCAAGGCGACATACGAGCATCTGGGGTTTCTCTTTGCCAACGGCCTGGGTGGGTTCAGCGACGATTCGGGCAGAGAAGTGCATACATCGAACCTGGCATCGGGCCGGAAGATGGGCGTCGTGATGGTGCGCATAGGCGCCCCCAGAGAGCTGGAGCTTGCGACTTACGAGGGCGCTCCGGACAACTACAAGCGTGACCTCGGAGCGTACATAAGCCCCCGCGACATCACGCAGCTTTTCCAGAAGGCCATCGAGGCGCCTGATATAGAAAACGAGCACGGCGTGCCGTGGCAGGTCGTCTACGGCATCAGCAACAACACTCGCGCCTTCTGGTCGCTGGCGAGCGCACGCGATGTACTCGGCTACGAGCCTCAGGACGACTCCGAAGTCAAGTATAGGAAGGACATCCAGAGCTTCTTGATCGATGGAAATGTTGCCGGAGGGCGCGTGGGGCTGGGGTAGCAGGCCGGGGAACGCTTCGTCCTATAGTGCGAAAAGGCCCCATTTCCATTTGGAACGGGGCCTTCTCATTAAGACCTGTACCTGAAATCCCTGCCCGGCAGGCTATGGCGGAATCTAACGCCAGTAGCGGGCGATGGTCTCCTCTTCCTTGGTCATCATCTCCAGGACGGCGGGCTGGTTGTTCTTCGTCGCTTCCAGGGCCCTCAGTATGGCGGGGCCGACCTGGTCCGGCGAGTCCACCTTTTCGCTGTATGCGCCCAGCCCTTCGGCGATCTTGGCGTAATCACCTCCCAGCTTGTTGCTGCCCCAGTGCTCGGCCGCGTGCGGGAAGTGGTCGTGGTAGTGGGTCATCACGCCGTTGTTGAGGATGATCGTCAGCGTGCCGATCTCCGACCTTGCAGCGGTCTCGATGTCCATGCCCGACATACCGAAAGCGGCGTCGCCCATCAGGTTGATGACCGTCTTGTCGGGAGCGGCCAGCTTGGCGCCCAGGGCCAGCCCTAGACCGTAGCCGAGCTGTGTGGACTTGCCCCAGCCGATGTACCCGCGGGGCGTGACGACCGGCCAGAACGGCACGATCTGCTCCCTGGGATAGCCGGAGTCATGCGTCACGATTGAGTTGGCCACGTCGACGTTCTTTATCATCTCATTGATGACGCGGTATGGGCTAATCGGCACCTCGTCGGAGTTGAACCTGGCGCCCCACTCGCTGTTGAACTGCTCGCGGGACTTATTGATGGCATCGACGACGCCGTGGACGTCGCCTCTGCCCTCGGCTCCAAGCTGACGCTTCGTCTCCTCGATCATCTGCTGAATAACGATCTTGGCATCGCCGATGGCTCCGAGGTCTACGCGATAGTCCTTGTTCACATCCTCGGCGCAGTTGGTGATGTGGGCCAGGGTTACGCCGGCGGGCATGGGCGCGTTGAAGTTGGAGATCGTAAAGCTGGTGCCCAGTCCCAGCACGAGATCGGCCTTCTCCAGGAAGTGGTGGCACATCAACGTCCCTGACGATGCGCCTGTTCCCAGGGCGAGCCTGTGGTTCTCGGGGAAGGCGCTCTTGCCGGCGAGCGTCGTCATGACGGGTATGTTGGTCAGCTCCGCAAACTCGATGAGCTCCGGCGTAGCCTCGGCGTACAGCACCCCCTGGCCTACGTTGATGACGGGGTCGCTGGCGTTAAGCAAGGCGGTTACGACATCTCGTACGTCTTCCTGAGATGCGCCGGACTTGTGCACCACGACAGGTTCGTATTCGAGGTTTTCCCGAGGGTATTCGGCGAGGGCGACGTCGCGTGGGAACTCCAGGAGCACGGGCCCCATGCGGCCATGCTTGAGCTGGGTCATGGCGCGGCTGACCATCTCCGGTATGCGCTCGACCATGTTGATGAGTCCCGCCCACTTGGTTATGCCCTGGTAGTTTGGGACCGCCTCAAAATTCGGTGGAACTCCCATCCTGGGTGAGGGCTGGCCGCCGGGCAACAGCAATATGGGGACCGAGTCCGCGAAGGCCTGCGCGACTCCGCCAAAGGCATTTTCGGCCCCAGGGCCGGTCTGCATGGTGAATACACCGATCTTCTTCCCGTTGTTTATGCGGCTGAAACCGTCGGCCATATTCACGCCCGCGCGCTCCTGGCGGCACAAAATAGGGCGTATCCCTTCACGGGAGCACGCGTCGATCAGCGTTTGAGCCGGAAAGCATGAGATCCACTCCACGCCCTCGGCCTTCAGGATCTTTGCCAATACCTGGTCACCGTTCATTTCGTCTCCTAGCTAAAGTATTTCTTCGTATTTTTGCATCTTGCAAAGGTGATACATCCGGAACTTCGCGTCAGACCCAGGGCTTCAGCCCTGAAAGTACGAGTGCTGAAACAACCCCCTGGCCGGGGATCTGACCCTTTAGCATTTCTATACCCCTAATCTGAAGAATGTATTGATGCAGCAAGATTAACTGTTACTACTGACTATCTAATTTCAAGGAATAGCCCCTGATTGAGAATGAATACACTTGAAAGAATTGGGACCCTCAGTACCTGAGGTTGGTTGGTTCGAGGCCCAGGCGCACCCGCCCGTATTGCTCTGATGCGACGTACCAGGAGAGCGACACGTGGTGAGACCCGGCATGAGCGTCGCGGTGGAATCGCTGTATTGGGTCGGAATCGAACAGGGCACTTCCGCCGCTGGCTTCGAACAGCCGGTTCACCGCCCTGACTGCCAGGGTGGCGACATAAGCCTGGTTACGCCGATAGCGAAGCCGGTCATCAACAGAGGGCATCTCGTCGCGGCGGGCCCTGTCCAGGTTCTCCTGGGCGTCATGATGTATGATTAAACGCGCTGCCTGGATCTCTACCGCTGCCTCGGCGAGCCGCATCTGTACACCGGCGAGCTCGGCCACATTTCCTCCTCGCATCGCTGAAACTTTCTTAGCCATCGTGGTCTCAAAAGCCTCGAGGGCTCCTTGCGCCATGCCGACGATGGGTGCGGCCAGGGCGTAGGTGACGGCCGACAACAAGGGGACGCGATAACCGAGTGTGCCGTGAAGCTCCCTTCCGGGAGTGCGGGCCTCCCACATGTCCACCAGGGGCAGGGCTCTATAATCGGGAACGATAGCTTCCTGGATGACGATGTCCTTGCTGCCCGTGCCGCGCAGCCCCGAGACGTACCAGTTATCTTCAATGGTGAAGTCGGACCTGGGAACGAGAAACATGAGGGGTCCCGCTTCCCCTATTCCCACCACCAGCACCCAATTCGAAGCGTCGCACCCGCTGGCGAAATCCCAATGTCCGGAGAGGAGGTAGCCCCCATCCACAGCCGCCACGTTGGCACCGGCAGGACTGAATCCACTGGCGCATAGGGTGTCTGCGCTATGCGACCAGTACTCTTGCTGGGCCCGCTCCGGATACAACCCTACTATCCAGCTATCGCTGGCCCAAACCCCGTAACACCAAGCGGTTGAGCCACAGCCTCGCCCAAGTTCTTGGGCCACGTCGAGGATAACGTCGTAATCAAAACCGAGGCCACCGAACCGTTGGGGCGTCGATACCCGCAATAGCTCTGCGGCACACAGGTCGTCGGTGGTCTCCTGAGGGATGCAGCGCAAGGATTCGGTCTGCGCCGCACGATCCCGCAGGGCGGGGACGAGATCAGCCGCACGACTCACCAACTCCTCTCTTGTCGTCATTCTTCAACCTCCGGTCCGGCCATACTCGAGTCCGGCAACTTCCCGGTACCTTTCTTCCAGCGACATCGCGTGCAGGCCGACCATCGTCTTTGTGATCGAGCCGGTACGCTGACGCAGCACCGGCTCTGCGGCCGCTCTCTATGTCGGCGAAACCGAAGCCCTCTGAAAACACCAACTCACCACTGGAAACGACGCCGACGGTTATGCCCGGCAACGTATGGCTGACAACCAGAGATCGAATCTTCGAGCGTATTCGTCCCAGGTCAGCACCAGTCAGTATCACCAAGCAGTCCGCTACCTCTGGCGTATGAACTTCTGTATTCGGCGGCCCTCCAGGACCTCGGACACGTAGATGTCGCCGTGGGAGTCTATGGCGACGCCGTGAGGAGCGACAAACTGGCCTGGATCGTGGCTGCTCTCTCCGCCCCACTGCGAAACAATCTTGCCGTCGCTGTTAGTGATGGACATGCGGTGCCCCAGCTCCGGAACGTAGACCTCGCCGTCGGGACCAAAGGCGACGTCCGTGGGCTGACGGAATCCGGTCCACAACCCCAGGAATTCGCCCTCCTGATCGAATAGCTGTATGCGATCGTTTTCCCGGTCGCAGACCACTACCCTGCCCTGGGAGTCTATGCCGATACCGTGTGGCAGGTGAAAATCACCGGGGTTGCTCTTGCCGGGAATGCCCCAAGAGGTTATGAGAGACCCGGACGAGTTATACCTGTGGACGCGACAGTTCCCATAGCCGTCCGCAACGAAGATGTCGCCTTCGTCGGTCACGGCCACGTTGGTGGGAAGGTTGAACGGCCCACCGGGCTTTTCGACCAGGAACCGTATCTCCTGCTCTCCCGTGTCCGACGGCTTGTCTCGGGAACCCAAGGTGAGAAGGAGCTTCTCGTCAGGGCTGTATTTCAGGACGACCTGGGCGTCGCGGTCGGCAAGATAGAAATTTCCGTCCGGTCCAATGTGTATGCCGTGGGGATTGCTGAACTTCTCGTTCCACGATTTCAGAAAGTTTCCGTCTCGATCGAAGACCATTAGCTGGTGGTCGCTACGGTTGTACAGGTAGACGTTATCTTCTTTGTCCACGGCGACACCGGCCACCTGATGGAACTCATAGCCGTCGGGGAGCTTTCCCCAGCCTTCGTCTACTTCGAATGTGTAATCTCCGCTACCAACTGACATCTGGCCTTAACCTCCTATGCAGATCTATCGTCGTCAATTAGCCAGTTTGCCTCAATATCTAGCCATTAGCCTGTACCAGTTGGGGGCTAATATACGGGGTCGAAGGTAGCCGGTCAAGTGCGGGCCCATTTTCGGCTGCGGTTGGCCGTGATGGGTCTATGAGGGCTGGAATTGCGTGCTTAATTCGGCGACTAATCATGGAAAGTCGTTGGGCAGCAGCAGGGATGATGAAAATCCGTTTGATATGAAGGGTAGGAAGGCCTAGGTGACCGTCGGAGTGAGACTGAAACCATGGACGGTATCCATTTCGCCGAGGGCCTCCGCGAGGGTGCTGAAATTGTCGGAGTCCTGTGTACGAACTGTCATCTCGTATTCCACCATGTGGCTTTCCAACGCGTAGCTGGGCGTTGAGCAAGTTATGCCGTGTGAAGTAACGATGGCACGGAGCTCAAGCTCCGTCACATGGTTGTCGGGATGGAACTGCACCCTGAGCCTGCCGTACTGAAACGACGGAATGCGGTTCTCGACCAGGCGCAACACGGCCAGGGTACCGAGGACTATGATCTCCGCGATGCCCGCCGCGAAGAACATCCCCATGCCGATCATTATCCCAATGGCGGCCGTGATCCATATGGAGGCGGCGGTGGTAAGCCCACGTATGGTCAGGCCTTCCCGCAAGATGACCCCTGCTCCCAAAAATCCGATGCCCGTCATCAGCCCCTGGGCCATGCGTGTCGGGTCGATTCTCAGGGCTTCTGTCGGTATGCCGGGGGTCAGGCTGGTCGAGAAGACCGTAAGCAACATGAGCAGGCTTGACGCGGTGCATACGAGGGTGTGTGTGCGGAAGCCGGCCGGCCGGCCGTGATAGGTACGCTCCAGGCCGACAAGAGACCCGGCCACCATGGCCAGCACCAGGCGTACCGTGATCAGTACATACTCGTTTTCCATCGGCGGCCCCCGCGATTCTTAGACCTAAGTCGAAACGCGATCATCACGTTTCTTTAAACCTTTCGTGTGCGACTATCGAGCCCGCGAGTCCTGGGCGGCACTAGTCCCGGCCAACTTCCCAA